>CAYLVH010000042.1:0-15358 GCA_964387095.1 uncultured Oscillospiraceae bacterium | reverse complement strand
TCTTATCAAAGAACTGAGGGGATTTTTATGGCATACACTTATGAAGATTATCTAAAAATGTATCAGGAAAAGCTGACGGATGTGCAGGGCTGCCTGGCGTTGATTGAGTCCGGGGACAACATCTGCTTTGGCAAGGACTGCAATGAGCCTCAGACCATCTGCGCGGAGCTGCACACCATTGCGCCCCGGGTCATGGACGTCACCGTGCTAAAGGGCCGCTCCAGCAACTACGGCTTCCTGCAAAATGACGGAATGAAGGGGCATATTCTAACCCAGTCCGCTTTCTTTTCACGGGGGTGGGACGAGCCGCTGCGGAAGGGCAATGTCACCTTTGTGGCCTGTGACCTTTATGACCAGCCCTTTTTCTATAATGCGGCCTATCCCCGGGATGTCTACTGTGTAGCCTGCACGCCTATGGACGAAAATGGCAACTTCCAAGTCAACCTGTCCATGATGTGGGAGAAGGATATCTGGGAGCAGAAGACCTGCCAGAGAAAGGTGATCCTGGAGGTCAATAAGCAGCTCCAGCGAGTCAATGGCGGACTGGAGATCAATATTACCCAGGTTCATGCCCTGTGTGAAGCGGATTATGTTCCCCAGGTCACCCCTGATCTGGTCCCCTCTGAGATTGAGGATAAAATTGGCCAGTATGTGGCTGACCTGGTGCCCGATGGCGCCACCTTCCAGCTGGGGATTGGCACCCTGCCCAACGCCTGCGCCAGCCATATGATGGAGAAGCGGCACCTGGGCATCCACAGCGAAATGTTCACCAATCTCATGGCAGATATGATCGAAAAGGGCGTAGTGGACGGCTCCCGCAAGAACCTAAACCCCGGTGAGCACATCTTCTGCTTCGCAGGGGGGACGCCTCACCTCTATGATTACATCCACAAGGATAAGAACTGCGTCATCTGTCCCGCCAGCTATGTGACCGATCCCCGGGTCATTATGGCAAACGACAATATGATCTCCATCAATGGGATTTTGGAGATTGGCCTCACCGGCCAGGTTTGTTCCGAATCCATCGGCACCCGCCAGTATTCCGGCCCAGGGGGAGGCTTTGACTTTGCCTACGGCGCCCAGCATTCCAAGGGGGGCCGCTCCATTTTAATTATGCAGTCCCGCACGAAGAAGGGCCAGCAGAAGATCAAGACCATCCTGACCCCTGGCGCGCAGGTCACCATTCCCAGGCCCTATGCGGATACCGTGGTCACCGAATATGGCGTGGCTTATCTGAAGGGCCGTACCCTACAGGACCGCTGCCGCCAACTCATTGCCATTGCCCACCCCGATGACCGCGAACAGCTGACCAAGGAGGCCCGTGCTTTGAATTATATTTAATAGTGTTCAAACTGCACAGTGTTTTCAAAAAAGTGGGCATAACGCACTTACGCGGCGCCATGCAAATTTTGTATGATAAAGATAGATTTGGCAGAATTTTGCGCTTGCATTCTGTCAAAGCCCCTGATAAACTGAGGATTGAAAAGCGCTCCACTTTCATTCTTCCGGGGCTGGGCTCTGGCCTGGCTCCGGGAGGAAAGGTAAGCTGCGGGAGATTGTCCCGTTGAAATAAAAGTGAAAGAAAGGATGTTTTAACATGGCAGTTGCAAATTATGTGGGCAATTATGAGGCCTACAAGCAGAGACTTCTGGCTATGAAGTCCAACGTCTATCTGTACGGCAAGAAGGTTGACCGCTCTAACGGCAAGGAAGGCGAGGAGCGGGATCTGGCCGACTGGATCGTAGGCGGTACTTATGTTATGAAGCAGTGTTATGACACCGCGAAAGACCCGGATTATGCTGACGTCTGCACCGTGGCTTCCACCACCCCCGGCATTGAAGGGGCAATCATCAACCGTTCCACCCATATCCATCACTCTGTTGACGACCTTCTGAAGAAACAGCTGATGACCCGTCTGATCTGTCACCGGGTGGGCGGCTGCATGCAGCGCTGCATGGGTTCTGACGCCCTGAACGCCATCTTCTCCGTCTCCTATGACTGCGATAAGGCCTGCGGCACCGAGTACCATGCCCGGTTCCTGAAGTACCTGCGGTACTGCCAGGAGAACGACTTGATCTGCAACTGTGCCCAGACCGACGTGAAGGGCTCCCGGAACAAGAAGTACAAGAGAGCCTCCATGCAGCCTGACAAGGACCAGTTTGTCCATGTGGTTGAGACTGACGTTGACGGCATCGGCCTGGATGGCAAGCCCTGTAAGGGCATCATCGTTCGCGGCGCCAAGATCTGCAACTCCTGCGCTCCCTATGTTGACGAGATCATTGTCAATCCCACCAAGTTTATGGGTCCCGGCGATGAGGACTATGCGCTGTCCTTTGCACTGCCTGCAGACTGGCCCGGCATCATGCTGATGGCCTGTCCCGGTCAGCACCACAAGAGAAAGCACATCGATGCGCCCTATGCACATGTGGGCGATGTGGAGTCTCTGACCATCTTCAACGATGTCTTTGTTCCCAACGAGCGCGTCTTCCTGAACGGCCGTGACAACCCCGGTGTCTGCCAGTATGCAGGCTACCTGGCCCTGATGTTTGCCCATTTCCATCGCCATTCCTACACCGGCTGCAAGACCGCCGTCTCCGAAGTCATCGCCTCCCAGGCCGCTCTGGTTGCCGAGGTCAATGACATTGCCAAGGAGTCCCATGTCCGCGACAAGCTCTGCGACATTATCCAGACTGCCGAGCTGGTGTTCGCTGCCGGCCAGTGCTCCGCATACCGTAGCGTGACCTTCCCCTCTGGCCAGCAGGTGCCCGATGAGATCCTGACCAACGCTGGCCGCCGTCTGGCTGGACACAATATCTATCATGAGTATGAGACCATGGCCGACCTGACCGGCGGTATCTGCGCGTCCCTGCCCACCGAGGAGTCCTATTTCGCGCCTGAGACTGCGGAACTGTGCAACAAGTACATTGTGCGCAATCCCGCTTGGTCTGCGGAGAACACCCATCGCGTTATGCGCATGATGGAAAACCGTCTGTGCGATTCCTTCGAGGCCGCGCAGGCCGTTGCCGGCGTGCATGGCGGCGGCTCCCCTCTGATGGAGACCATCTGCATGATGCAGCGTTATCCCCTGGAGGAGCTGAAAAAGATCGCGAAGTACCTGGCTGGAATCCCCGGCTACGAAAAGTGCGTCCGCTTTGAGCGTGAGCACCAGGATCCCAGAAAGATGCTGGAGAAGTTTGCAAACTACACTGCGTCTGAAAAGAAGTAATCCCATAGCTGAAACGGCCGGTCTGACTCCTCAGACCGGCTATTTTCGTGAAGAAAATGTGTTGCAAATGGCGTAGGAACCTTTATAATAAGTGATAATAAATAGGAATGATTGTCCTATTTTTCGTTCAATTTTCAGGCAATGTAAAAAAGTTTAACTGGAGTTTAAGTTCTGGTTAAACTGAGTTTATATTATAGGCATAAAATTAATGTGGGAATGAACTACGTTTGTTTCTGAAAGGGTAACGTATGAAAAAATACCAAAATATGACAATTCGGCAACGGCTGGCGATTTCCCACCTGTTGATGCTGATTATCCCGGTGGTCATTACAGCAATTATTTTTGTTGTCTGTATGGGCCTGATCTGGCTTTGGGCGCTGCGGGATACCAATTCCCGCTTTATGGACAGCGCTGACTTTTACACCGCCTGTGAAGAATATGACTATAAGGTAGAAGCGGTTCTGCTTGGAGATACAGAGGCGACCCGCGTTGAGTCCCTTGATATGATCGGTATCCCGCTCAGTTGGGAAAATATCTGTCTGGCGGTATATTGTGGGGACGAAATTGTATATTCCAACGGGGTGGAGAACTCTTTTGATCAAGAATTGCGGGAGGCCATGCTGGAGGTGGGGGGGGACGGCTATATTTCCGTCAATGAGCGTGCCCTCTATGCTTCCGTTGTCAGCCGGGATGGAACAGACTATCAAATTTTCCTTTCCGGCCAGCTGATACCGCCCACCTTTACTAAGCTGAGAACCCTGACCGGCTGGGCCATTGTCATTCTGATCCTCAGTGTGATTGTTTCTACTTACTTGACAAACCGATTCCTGATCCGCTTCGCTTTTGAGAAAATCCAGGAGCCCATGGAGGTCTTGGCCGCTGGCATGCAGGAGATCAGCGAAGGCAATCTCGACTATCAGATCGAGTATGATGTTCAGGATGAGTTTACACCCATTTGTGACAATTTCAATAGTATGGCCCGCAGGCTAAAAGAATCCGTGGAGTTGATCCAAAAACAGGAAGAGAGCCGGAAGGAGCTTCTGGCGGGGATTTCCCATGATCTGCGCTCCCCCCTGACCAATATCAGTGCCTACGCAAGCGGCCTGATCGACGGAATCGCGCAGACCGAAGAAGCCCGGCTCCATTATCTGCAAATGATTCGGGATAAGGCGGGGGAAATGATCCGCATGGTTTCCCGGCTGGTGCAGTTCTCCAAGATGGATCTTGGAGACTATCCCGATTATCCGGAGCGGTTAAATCTGGGACAGGAGGTCAAGGAGCTGGTGCAGGCGATGGCGCAGGAGTATCGGGAAAAGGGCCTGGAGATTTCCATCGCAGAGCTTGCCGAGGGATATGTTTTTGCCGACCCGGATCAGATGAATTGTATTCTGGTCAATATTGTGGACAACAGCTGGAAATACAAAAATAAAGAATGCGGGCATTTGAGAATTTCATTGTGCAGAACAGACAGCATGCTCTGCCTGAGTCTATGTGATGACGGCCCGGGCGTGCCGGAACAGGCTTTGCCCAAGCTGTTTGACGTGTTTTATCGCTGTGACCCGGCCAGAAAGAATCCGGGAAGGGGCAGCGGTCTGGGCCTTGCCATAGCCGCCAATGCCGTGAAACGGATGAACGGCCAGATCTTTGCCAGAAATGTTGTGCCAACCGGCCTTGAGATTATGATCACTCTGCCTGAAATGGGGGAGTAGCTCCATTTCGGGTGCCTATACATGGAGGATAAAGAATGAGCAAGATCCTGATTATTGAAGATGATCTCGGCATTGCTGAGATCGAGCGCGACTATCTTCAGATTGCGGGCTTTCAAGTGAATATCGTGACGGGTGGAACAACTGGCGTTCAGGAGGCGCTGAATGGAGGCTATGACCTGATTCTGCTGGACCTGATGCTGCCTGGAATAGATGGGTTCCAGGCCTGTAGTGTGCTCCGGAAGAAGCTGGATATCCCTATCCTGATCGTGACGGCCCGCCTGGAGGATGCTGATAAGATCCGTGGCCTGGGCCTTGGTGCAGACGATTATATTGAAAAACCCTTTGTTCCCAGTGTCTTGGTTGCCCGGGTAAAGGCGCATCTGGCTCAATACGACCGCATCAAGGGAAGAGGTCAGGCGGCAGGTTCCCAGATTCAGGCCGGGGATATCTTCATTGACGCTCAGACCAGGACTGTCCAGGTGGCGGGCAGAGAGGTGAATCTCAAAAACAAGGAGTACGAGCTGCTGCTGTTTTTGGCCCGCCATCCCAATATGGTGTTTAGCCGGGAAGCCCTCTATGGGCGGATCTGGGGGATAGACGCGATGGGTGACAATATCACAGTGGCTGTGCATATCAATCGCCTTCGGGAAAAGATTGAGCCGGATCCGGCAAATCCGAAATACATTCAAACAGTGCGAGGGGTGGGATATCGATTTAAGCTATGAGTGAAAAAATACTGGAAAAAGAGAGTACAAGAGACTCTCGGATGAAAAAGCTGGTTTCCTCGCTGTTTAAGATTGGCTGCATCGGCTTTGGGGGCGGAAGCGCGCTGATTCCGGTCCTCTTCCAGAGCACTGTGAAGGAGACGCATCTGGTTTCACAGGAGGACTTTGATGATGACGTCGTAATCGCCAGCGTGACCCCTGGGGCGCTTCCCATTGAGGTGTCCGCCGGCATCGGCCGCCAGACCCTGGGCGTTTTCGGCATGTTGGCCGGGTCCTCTGCCATTGCGCTGCCCGGTGCCGTGATAACCATTTTGATTATCTCGTTGCTCAGCCAGTTTAACAGTACCTTGGTCCGGCAGATCAATTTCTGTGCGGTGGGCGTATCAGCTTACATCCTCTTTGTCCTTGGCAGCTATATCAAAAATGCGGTTCGGGACAAAGAGACGAAACAGGAGCGATTATTTGGAATTGCTGTGACCGCGGTGGTGTTTATCTTGACCTGCGGAAAGGACCTGTATCGGATCCTTGGCCGCTCAGAGACCCCGATTTTTTCCATCAGCACGGTCAATGTGATGGCAATCGCCTTCTTCCTGATCCTCTGGAGCCATGGCGAGTATAAGCCCCTGCGTTTGCTTTCCGGGGGACTGGTGGCGCTTTTGTACGGGCTTTGCATCGGCAAAATGGAGCTGTTCTCAGGGACAGTGGTTCCGACCATTTTGCGGGTTGCCATGCTGTGCATGGCGCTGTGGGGGCTTTGGGAGGATGTCCGAGGAAAGAAGATTGCCCTAAAGCCGGAGCACTTACCCATGATGCTGCAGGAGTGCCTGGCGGCTTTGTTGCTTATGGTGATCCTGGCAATTCCGGCACTGTTCCTCTATGACGGAACGCTGGAATATCTGCTTCGCGGCTGCATCAGCAGTCTGACCTCCTTCGGCGGAGGAGACGCCTATCTTGCTATGGCGGGCAGCATGTTCGTTTCCACGGGCTTGATACTCTATCAGGATTTTTACTCCAGCCTGGTGCCCGTGGTCAACGCTTCGCCTGGCTCGATCCTCTGCAAGGTGCTGTCTGGGATGGGATATTATTTGGGTTACCGGACCTCTGGAAACATTGGCGTGGGCTTTGCTGTGGCACTTGCAGGCTTCGGCTGCGCCATCGCCATGTCCTGCATTACGTTCTCCATCGCGGACTTTTTCTATGAAGAGCTGGAGCAGCTCTCCACCTTCCGCTTCTTGAAGAAGATAATCCGCTCCATTATATCCGGTCTGCTGCTGACCGTTGGCCTCGGTTTCATTTACAGCTGCCTGCAAACCGGACAGAACTGTAGCTGGCCGGCTCTTTGCGCGCCAATTTTATGTCTGGTGCTGGTGGTTGCAATCGCTCTGTTCGCGCGGAAAGTGGGGAATCGCCCGGTTTATATGGTGCTGGGCTCCGCAGCCTGTGCGTTCCTGTGCTGCAATCTGCTTGGAGTGTTGTTCTGAGTCCTATGAGCAGGCTAAAAAAGAAGCGTCAGGGGAGACTTCTCCTGATGGAAAGGAATGTCTACATCTATGAATCAGCAGTCACATCTGGATAAGTTGGAGGCGGAAGCGATCTATATTATTCGGGAGGTTGCCGCGGAATGCGAGAAGCCGGTTATGCTGTATTCCATCGGCAAGGACAGCTCTGTTATGCTGCACCTGGCCCTGAAAGCCTTCTACCCGGAGAGGCCTCCTTTTCCCTTCCTTCACATAGATACCACCTGGAAATTTCACGAGATGATCCAGTTCCGGGACCGGATCGCGAAGAAATACGGCCTGGATATGTTGGTCTATACCAATGAGGAGGGCCTCCGTCAAGGGGTGAATCCCTTCACCTACGGCGGCAGCTATACGGACATTATGAAGACCCAGGCCTTGAAGGACGCCCTGAAAAAGTACGGCTTCACCGCTGCCTTTGGCGGGGGACGGCGGGACGAGGAGAAGTCCCGGGCAAAGGAGCGGATTTTCTCCTTCCGGAATTCTCAGCAGATCTGGGATCCCAAGAACCAGCGCCCGGAAATGTGGAAGCTGTTCAATACCAGCCTGAACCCAGGGGAGAGCGTCCGGGTGTTTCCGCTGAGCAACTGGACGGAGGCGGATATCTGGGAGTACATCCGAAGGGAAAACATTGAGATCGTCAGCCTTTATTATGCCGCTGAGCGGCCCTGCATCAACTATAATGACAGCATTATCATGGTGGATGACGACCGCATTTACCAGTATCTGGATTTGAAACCAGAGGATGTCCAGAACCGCAGGGTGCGGTTCCGCACCCTGGGCTGTTATCCCTTGACTGGCGCCGTGGAGTCCACGGCTACTACCCTGGATGAGATTGTGGAAGAAACCTTGAGCGCCGTGAACAGCGAGCGCATCACCCGCGTGATCGACAAGGACGGTGGCCAGGCCAGCATGGAAAAACGCAAGCGCGAGGGATATTTCTGAGTTTGAAGCCGGTACGAGAGAACTGAGAGAATGGATAGATCATGATGAAAAAGCTACTAAAATTTTTGACCTGCGGAAGCGTAGACGACGGCAAGTCCACACTGATTGGCCATATGCTGTACGATGCCAAGTTGATTTTTGCAGATCAGGAGAAGGCGCTGGAGCTGGAATCCAAGGTGGGTTCCGCAGGCGGCGCCGTGGATTATTCCCTGCTGTTGGATGGCCTGCTGGCGGAGCGGGAGCAGGGCATCACCATTGATGTGGCCTACCGCTATTTTTCCACAGAGAACCGGAGCTTTATTGTGGCAGATACCCCAGGCCACGAGGAATATACCAGGAATATGGCTGTGGGAGCTTCTTTTGCGGAGTTGGCTTTGATTCTCATCGATGCCACCAAGGGCATCTTGACCCAAACCTGCCGCCACGCCCGCATCTGTTCCCTGATGGGCATCCAGGACTTCGTCTTTGCTGTCAACAAGATGGATTTAATCAACTATAACCAGGCTGTGTACGAGAGCGTTCGGGGCCAGATTAAGAAGCTGATGGAGCCTTATCAGATACACTCTTTGCAGGTGATTCCCGTCTCTGCCACCGTGGGGGACAATCTGACAGAGCTAAGTCAGCAGATGCCCTGGTATCCGGGCAAACCCCTGCTCAAATATCTGGAGGAGGTGGAACCCTGGGCACCGGATACGAAGGGCGGATTCTGCATGCCCGTCCAGCGGGTCAGCCGTCCGGACCGCACTTTCCGCGGCTTCCAGGGTGAGATTGTCACCGGACATGTGGCTGTAGGTGATGAGATTACAGCGTTGCCCAGCCGGGAGACTGCTGAGGTATCAGAGATTCTAGTTGCCGGGACTCAGGCTCAGGAGGCCTTCCAGGGCCGGCCTGTCACCATTTGCCTGGATAAGGAAATTGATATCTCCAGGGGTTGCGTGATTACCAAGGACAAGCCCCTGGCCATGGAGCGCCGGTTTGCGGCCCTTCTGCTGTGGATGGATGATGAGCCTTTGTATGCCGGCGGCCAGTATATGATGAAGCTGGGAACCCAAAAGGTGCCGGCGACCGTCACCAGCCTTCGGTATGGTGTTGATATCAACAGCGGTGAGCGGGTTAAGATCACTAAGCTGAACAAGAATGAGATCGCCCTCTGCGAACTGGCAGCGGACAGTCCCTGCATTTTGGACACCTTTCAAAATACAAGGGAGTTGGGGGAGCTGATCCTGATCGACCGGGTATCCCATGCCACCTCTGCCTGCGGCACCGTGCAGTACCTGTTGGAGCAGGTGGGCGCTGCCGTGGCGCAGGAATTGACCGTGACCCGGAGTATGCGTGAAGATCGCAACGGCCACAGGGCCAGGACCATCTGGTTTACCGGCCTCAGCGGGGCAGGGAAGTCCAGCCTGGCCAATGCGGTGGAAAAGCGCCTCTTTGATGAGGGGGTTCATACCATGCTGCTGGACGGCGACAATGTGCGCCTTGGACTCTGCCGGGACCTGAGCTTTAGTGCTGCGGACCGCGGGGAGAATATCCGTCGCGTGGCAGAGACTGCCAGGCTGTTGAATGACGCGGGGATCGTCGTCCTGACGGCGTTTATCTCCCCCTTTCAGGCGGACCGGGAAATGGCCAGGGAGATTCTAGGGGAGGCCTTTGTGGAGGTCTATGTCAGCACCGACCTGAAGACCTGCGAGGAGCGGGACGTCAAGGGTATGTACGCCAAGGCCCGCCGGGGGGAGATTCGGGATTTCACCGGTATTTCCAGCCCCTATGAGGTGCCGGCTAATCCGGAGATTACCATCAGTACAGCCAGCGGCGCGCTTTCTGAGAATGCGGAAAAGCTGCTAAGGGAACTGAAAAAATACTTCTGACCTGAATGGAGGGACACGGATTGAAAGAACCTTCATTCTTCTGTATCGGATTTCAGAAAAGCGGGACCACCACGCTCTTTGAGATTTTAAAGCAGCATAAGGGGATCGCGCTGTGCCGGGATGTGAAGGAGCCGATGTATTACCGCGTGCAGGGCCTCCGGTCCATTGGCGGAAAGCGGTATTACCTCTGGCGTTATTTCGGACACCTTTTGCCGGAGGATCCCCGCATTGTGGGGGAGGTCAACGCCGGACTGAGCTTTACTGGCTGCGCCGGTAAGATCAGCCGGGATTTTGCTCCGGACGCGAAGCTGATCTTTATGCTGCGCAATCCGGTGGAGCGGGCTTATTCCGCCTATAAATACTTTCTTGCCCGTGGCTTTTTGCCAGCCAGGGTGATGAGGGATGACGCGGAACATGGACATGCCCTGGCCTTTGAACACTATGTCCACGCAGCTCTGGACAATCCGGCTTTGGAAAAGCAAATTATGAAAAAGCGCTTAAAATATCTGGTGCTTTCCCAGAGTATGTATGGCGCCTGTATACAGGAATATTTGGACCGGTTTCCCAAAGAGCATATCAAGATCATCTTTTTTGAGGACTTCATCCGGGATCAGGCTGCGTCCTGCCGGCAAATCTATCAGTTTCTTGGCATTGAGGATGATCCCGCAGTGGATTACGGGGTCAGGGCCAATGAGGGCAGTGAGCGTCCCGTCTCCCCAGGCAAGGCGAAGCGGGTCATGACGGTCAAAGGCCTCCGCTTCGTCCTGTATGAATTTTTCTTCATGTCCCATTGGGCGCCGAAGCTGTACGACAGGTTCCAGAACCACTACCTGAGAGTGCGGGGAAAGGGCCTTGAACCGGATCCGGATATGAGCAAGATTCTTCCGGAGACCAGGACTTATCTGGAGGATTATTTCCGCAATGATGTGAGAAAGGTTGAGGCTATGACCGGCCGGGATTTGAAGGACCTTTGGTTTGCATAAGGTGAAAATCGGGTTTTCAACATTGAAGACTTGGCGAGGCGCCTTGAATTTTTAAACATATGGAGGAGAAAGTGACCCTGTGAATTTTCAGCATTTGAAGGGAAATACATATACAATTTCAGTGGGGATGGCAGAGGTTGCCATGTACCGCAAGCCTGATGGCAATGTCATATTGATAGACTCTGGCACAACGCCCTCCCAGGAGCTTTTGGATGTACTGGAACGGGAAGCGCTGCACGTCCGAGCGGTGATTTGCACCCACCTCCATGTGGATCATATAGCCAACAATTCCGCATTGGTCTCCCGCTATGGAACGGAAATTTTTGCCACCTCCCCGGAGCTGGAGGATGCCGCCTTTTGGGGCGTCCAATTTTCCTACCCAATTACGGAGATCCCCCGGGAGGGACGACTGGAAATCAATGGGGTTCCATTTGAAACTATTGCAACCCCTGGCCATTCTGCGGGGCATCAGTTGGTGGTGACGCCGGACGGTGTTTGCTGCTTGGGGGATTCTATCATGACAGCGAAGCGGATTCAAACCGCTAAGATCCCCTTTATGCGGGATATTACGGAATCCATCCTCAGCATGGAAAAGCTGCGCCAGCTGCATGAACCCCTCTATCTCGCAGCCCATAAGGGGGTTATACGGCTGAAGGAGCTCTCCGAAACCATTGATCTGAATATTCAGAAGGAACTGGAGCTGTACGATGTCCTGCGCCGGATCATTCGAGAACCCATGGAAATAGATGATCTTGAAATTGAATTTATGAAGGCGGCTGGCGTTTCCAATCCCAGGACCATGAACCTCAGGTTTATGCACGTCACTGCCAGAGCCCGCATCCTGGAACTGGTCAACGCTGGGGAATTTCAGATGCAGGGAACCGTGATCTCTCCGCTGTCCAAGTAAACCCAACCAGGCGATTGCGGAACGGCTTTCCCCGCTGACGACATGATTCCGACGCCAAACACGTGTTGAAATGGAGTAGAACCATGAAGAATCAGAAACGCATTCGGGATTACGGGGTAGCCCTGGGGGAGCTGTCAACTGGTCCCCTCAATCAGATCACAGATGTTCCTGGGGTGGCTGTGGGCCATCAGACCATCCACCGGGGCAAAAATCACACCGGAGTGACAGTGATTTTACCTGGGCCGGATAACAGCTTCCAGCGGAAGTATACCGCCGCCTGCTATGTTCACAACGGCTATGGAAAGAGCGCTGGTATGCCGCAAATCGAAGAGCTTGGTGTTCTGGAAACCCCAATCGCCCTGACGAATACGCTGAATGTGGGCCTGGTCTGGGATGGCTTGCTCAGCTATGTTTTGGAGCGCTGCCGTGAGGATCGGGTAGAGGCGCATTCAGTGAACCCGGTGGTTGGAGAGTGTAATGACAGCCGCATCAATGATATTTCCAATCGCGTCGTTACCGCTGAGCACGTCAAGCTGGCAATCCGGCGCGCGGGAAGGGAGTTCGATGAAGGCGCTGTGGGGGCCGGAACCGGGACCATCTGTTATGGCTTCAAGGGCGGCATTGGTTCTGCCTCCAGGGTTTTACGGATTGGCGGTGGGGATTATACCATCGGAGTTCTGGTGCAGAGTAATTTTGGCGCAATGAAGGATTTTGTGATAAATGGAAAGCCCCTTGGACGGCAGATACTCCGGCGGAAGGCTGGCCAGGCACAGCATTTGGAGGGGCAAAAAGATCAAGGGTCCATCATGTCTGTGATTGCAACGGACCTTCCAGTGTCGGAACGGCAGCTAAAACGCATCATTCGCAGGGCTGGAGTCGGCATAGCGCGAACTGGCTCCTATACCGGCCATGGAAGCGGGGAAGTGATGCTGGGCTTTACGACGGCCAATCGAATCCCCTTGGACAGTCAGGAAATCTTGCCGCAGGAGGTATTGCGGGAGGAGCTGTTGGATAACGCCTTCCAGGCTGTGGCGGAGGCAGTCAACGAGGCAATTCTAAACTCCATGGTTTGCTCGCCGGAGACAGTGGGGTTACATGGCGAGATATATCCAAGCCTGGCGGAATTTTTGAGCTCATAACAAATTTAAATCCCGGATGCAAATGTGCATCCGGGATGATTTTGTAACTTCAGCTTAACAGGGAGAGATCAGCTTTTGTCACCTGGCTTAAAGATCATTGCCATCAGGAAGCCGAATAAGATCGCGGCAGTGATCCCGCCTGCGGCAGAGGTAAGGCCGCCGGTAAAGATCCCCAGGAAGCCGTCCTTTGTGACGGCCGCCTTGACCCCCTGGTAGAGCAAATACCCGAACCCGGTCAGGGGGACGGTGGCGCCGGCGCCGCCCCATTCCTTGAGCGGCCCGTAAAGTCCCACGGCGCCGAGAAAGACGCCTGCCACCACATAGCTGCTGAGGATTCTGGCTGGAGTCAGGTTGGTCAGGTCTATTAACAGCCGCATAGAAAAGCTTTGACAAATTCCATTACTGTTCCCCCTTATCCTGGACCTCGATTGCAACTGCGTGGCAGATTCCCGGAATTGATTTTCCCTGCTGTAGGGACAAGGTGGAGTGCAGGGCGCCGGTTCCGCAGAAGAGAAGCCGGTGCAGATTGCCCTTTTCCAGCTGGTTCAGAAGATGCCCGCAGAGCACGGCGGCGGAGCAGCCGCAGCCGGAGCCTCCGCAGTGTACATCCTGTTTCTCCGTATCATACAGTAAAATACCGCAGTCGTCGTAGTTCTTGGTTAAATCATATCCATTGCCTTTCATAAAATGTAGGACAATTTCTCTGCCCAGCTTACCCAAGTCGCCGGTTACAATGAGATCGTAGTAATCTGGATTTCTACCAGTGTCCTCAAAATGCCTGGTCAAGGTGGAAATAGCAGCCGGAGCCATGGCAGCGCCCATATTGTTGACGTCTGAGATATTCCGGTCGGTGATCTGTCCAACAGTCATATGTGTGACCTTGATGTTGGAGCCGGACCGGCCCAGGACAATCGCGCCGGAGGCGGTAGCTGTCCATTGCGCAGTAGGGGTGCGCTGACCGCCATACTCCAAGGGAGTTCGGAACTGACGTTCTGAGGTGCAGAAGTGGGAGGAGGTAATGGCGGCGCTGTGCTCCGTATAACCGCCGTCGCATTAAAATTGCCGCGAGACCTAGCCCCTCCGCCATGGTGGAGCAGGCCCCATAAAGTCCGAAAAAGGGGATGTGGATGTCTTTCAGGCTGCCGGAGGTGGTGACGCATTGATTCAGCAGGTCGCCGCCAAAGATGGCCTGAATCTGATCCGGTTTGATCCTAGCCTTTTCCATGGCTAATTCCATTGCGGTTTGCTGAAATATGGATTCGCCCTCCTCCCAGGTTTTTTGCCCTGCTCGGGAATCAATGAAAACCTGCCCGAACGTATCACCCAAAGGCCCTTCGCTTTCCTTCTTTCCAACCGCGCATCCCCAGCCAAGGATGCACGGCGCTTGTTTTAAATTAAAGGTCTGAGTTTTCACAAGATCAACTCCTTGGCGGTAGTATGATTCAAAATCAACATTTTATGTTTCCGGTGTGCGAAAAAGGAGAAGCGCCGGATTCTACCTGGCTGATCACAGATGTGTATGAACGACTTGCATCGAATTGTGGTACGTAGTATAATATTTATGTTTTAGGAAGGGGAGGGGGTACATATGAAGAAGATCATTGCCGCCGGGCATATCTGCATCGACATTACACCGGTTTTTCCCAGCGGCAGAACCTACAATCAGCCTGGTGAGCTGCTGGAGCCAGGTAAGTTGATTCAAATGGAGCAGGCGGATGTCCACACGGGAGGAAGCGTCGCCAATACCGGGCTGGCCTTGAAAATCCTGGGCGCTGATGTCCAACTGATGGGTAAGGTCGGAAACGACGCTTTTGGCACATTGATACAGCAGAGCTTGGCCCGCTATGGTGCCGGGGGCCTGATCGTGGACCCTGAAAGCTCAACTTCTTATTCTGTGGTTCTGGCTGTTCCGGGAATCGACCGGATTTTTCTGCACAATCCCGGGGCAAATAACACCTTTTCCAATGGGGATATTCCAGAAGAGGACCTGGAGGATGCAGTGTTGTTCCACTTTGGCTATCCGCCCCTGATGAAGAAAATCTATGAGGACGATGGCTTGGAGCTGCAAACCATTTTTAAGCGTATGAAGGCTAAGGGGATTGCCACCAGCCTGGATATGGCCGCGGTGGATCCGAATTCAGATGCGGGGAAAGCCGATTGGAAAAGGATCCTGTCCAATGTATTGCCTTACACGGACTTCTTTGTGCCCAGCTTTGAAGAATCTTGCTTCATGCTGGACCGAGGACGTTATGAGCTTTTGACATCCAGGGGCGGCGATATGACCGAAAAGCTTGACATGGAGGAGCACGTCAGGCCTTTGGCCGGACAGCTCATGGAAC
>CAYLVH010000041.1:0-15813 GCA_964387095.1 uncultured Oscillospiraceae bacterium | reverse complement strand
CCAGCCCGGCCTCAATCACGGCGCCCTTGGCTGCGCGGTTGGGTTTGGCCTTCAGCTCCGCCATCTCCGCCACCAGGGTGACGTTCTCCTGCAGTTCCTCAACCCCCATGCCCGTCTTCGCGGAGATGGGCACCACGATGGTGTCGCCGCCCCACTCCTCGCAGACCAGCTCATACTCGGTCAGTTGCTGCTTGATGCGCTCAGGGTCAGCGTGGGGCTTATCCATCTTGTTTACGGCCACAACAATGGGAATATTGGCGGCCTTGGCGTGGTTGATGGACTCCACGGTCTGGGGCATGATGCCGTCGTCCGCAGCCACCACCAGGATGGCCACGTCCGTAATCATGGCGCCGCGGGCACGCATGGCGGTGAACGCCTCATGGCCCGGGGTATCCAGGAAGGTGATGGGCTTGCCGTTGACCTGCACCTGATAGGCACCGATGGCCTGGGTGATGCCGCCGGCCTCGCCGGAGGCAACGTTGGTATTCCTGATATAGTCCAGCAGGGAGGTCTTGCCGTGGTCCACGTGGCCCATAACCACCACCACGGGGGCCCGGGGCACCAGATCCTCCTCTTTATCGGCGGAATCGTCAATCAGGCGCTCCTCGATGGTGACCACCACCTCGCGCTCCACCTTGCAGCCCATCTCCTCCGCGATCAGGGCGGCGGTGTCGAAGTCAATGACATCGGACATGGAGGCCATAAAGCCGTTCTTCATCAGGGTTTTCACCACCTCGGCGCCGGTCTTCTTCATCCGGGAGGCCAGCTCGTTGACGGCGATTTCATCCCCAATGACCACCTTCACAGGGGCCTTCTTGGCCACCTCACGCCGGAGGCGCTTCAGCTTCTCCTGCTCCTCCTGCCTGCGCTTGTTGCCAAAGTTATTGCCCTTGTTCTTGTTGCCCTGGCGGATCTTCTCCTTGCCCTGCTTCATCTTGCTGGCCCGCTGGGGCGCCAGGTCCTCCAGCCGCTGGTCATAGCGCTCCAGGTTCACGCTGTTCTGCTTCCTGGTGTCCACAATCTTCTTCTGGGGCACCTTGCTGCCGCCGGGACGGTTGGCCTGCTGCTGTCCGCCCTGGGGCTTATTAGCAGGCTGATTGTTTTGCCGGGGCTGCTTCTGCTTGCCCTGGTTATTATTCTGCCCCTGAGACTGATGTTTGCCCTGGTTATTTCCGGCAGGCTTGCCATTATTGTTCTGAGCGGGCTGCTTCTGCCCCTTCCGGGAGTCCTCCGCCTTTGCGGCCGGCTTGCCCGCCTGGGCCTTGCCGCCCCCGTGGTAGGTGTCAGCATAAATGGACTCAATGCTGTCCACCTGGCGGTGTTGCGTCAGATACTCAAACACCAGGGAAAGCTCCTCATCATTCAGGGAGGACTGGGTGCTCTTGGGTGCAGTGGCATAGTTCCCCAAGATCTCCATGATTTCTTTTGCGCTGATGCCAAAGTCCTTGGCCAAATCACGCACTTTATATTTCGTTGTAATACTCAAATAGGCCACCTCCATAATTCGGTGAGCTTGCACCAATCAGAAGGAACAGCGGCTGTCCGCCGTCCTTTCTGATTGGAACAAACTCGTGGTTTCTCTCTTGCCGCGGCTGCGGCGCTCTTCCTTACGACTCACGGTGCTTCTGATAGCGGCGGGCTGAGGGGCGCCCGGTGGGGCCATACTCCTCATACCGGTTGCTGCGGCCGCTGCCCTTGGTGTGGCGCCTGCGTCCGCTGTGGTTCATCGGAGCCGAACCTGTACGTTTTTTATCCTTTGGCCGGCCAGAGGGCCTGGGCCGCGCTGCTTCCGGTTCCCGGGCAGGGGCTTCCCCCTCCCCCTTGGTCTGATTGGACCGGGGAGCGCCCTGGGCTTGCTTGGCCCGATGCTTCCTCTGGTATTTCCCGGTTTTAATATTTTTCTCGTGCTGGCGCTTTTCCTGCTGGCGGCGTAGGGCCTTCTCCGCTTTGGCGTTCATGCGCTCCATGGTGACATTGAACTTCTCCGGAGCATCCTCCGCCAGCCCCCGCACCATGGCGGCCGCCAGCCCAATATCCATCACTGCCAGCATGGCGCAGGAGCTGCGGCCAACGGCCCCGCCCAGCTCCGCCTTGGTGTAAGGGGTGGAGATCCAGGTCACATTTCCCGCCTGGCCAAGATGCCACACCCTGCGGTAGGTATTCTCCGCGGCGTCCTTTGCCACCAGGATCAGTTTTGCGTGCCTGGCCCGGGCCGCCGCCGCAGTGGGTTCCTCCCCCACCTCCAGCTTACCGGCTTTCCGGGCAATGGACACCAGATGAAGGATATTGCTCATTCCCCCGCCTCCATCTGCGCCTCCAGCGCCGCATAGACCTCCTGGGGAATCGCCACATCCAAGGCCCTGGACAGTGCCTTAGACTTGATGGCCTTGGCCAGGCAATCCCGGTTGGGACACACATAGGCGCCCCGCCCCGGCTTCTTCCCCCGGAAGTCCAGGGAGATCTCCCTCTCCGGGGATCTGACCACCCGGATCATCTCCCGTTTATTTTTCATTTCACGGCAGCCAACACACTGCCGCATTGGAATTTTCTTCGGCATGGAGCAACTCCTCGTCTTATTCCTCAGGCGCCTCATCCGCCAACAGATCCTCTTCCTCCAGATCCTCTGGCTCATCCGCAGCAGATTCGGGCTTGATATCGATCTTATATCCAGTCAGCTTGGCTGCCAGCCGCGCATTCTGGCCCTCCTTGCCGATGGCCAGGGAAAGCTGGTCATCGGGGACCACCACACGGCAGGTCTTACCCTCGGTGAGCACGGTGACACTGATGACGGTTGCGGGAGCCAGCGCGGCGGCGATGAACTCCTCGGGCAAATCGCTGTACTTGATGATGTCCACCTTTTCGCCCCGCAATTCCTTGACGATGGCGGAAACCCTGGCTCCCCGGTTCCCCACGCAGGCACCAATGGGATCCACCGCGGGATCATTGGAGGCCACCGCCATCTTGGTGCGGCTGCCCGCCTCACGGGCGATGGACTTCACCTCCACTTCCCCGTTGAAAATCTCCGGCACCTCCATCTCAAACAGCCGCTTGATCAGGCCGTAATGTGTGCGGGAAATCAGAATCTGGGGACCGCGGCTGGTCTTGCGGACGTCAACCACATACACCTTGAGGCGATCCCCCATCTGGTAGGTCTCCCCGGGGACCTGCTCGCTGGGGGCCAGATAAGCCTCGGTGGTCTCACTGCCAGAGCCAATGCGCAGGATCATGGCGCCGGTCTCGGGATCAATGCGGTTGACAACGCCGGTCAGGATCTCCTGGTTCTTGGAGGTGAACTCATCGTAGATCATCCCCCGCTCCGCCTCCCGGATCCCCTGGATGATGACCTGACGGGCTGTCTGGGCGGCGATGCGGCCAAAGTTGCGGGGCTTGATCTCCGTGGAGACCACATCCCCAATCTGCACCTGGGGCAGCACCTTGCGGGCCTCCTCATAGGCGATCTCCGTGTTGGGGTTGTCAACAACCTCTACCACGTCCCGGCGTAAAATCATGCGGATGGTGGCGGTCTCCTCGTTGCACTGGACCACCAGGTTCTCCCCCACGCCCTCGTGATCCCGCTTGTAGGCGGAAATCAGAGCCTGGGTGATCTTCTCCAGCATATATTCCTTCTTTATCCCCTTCTCTTCCTCAATTTGATCCAGGGCCGCGAAGAATTCTTTGCCCCAATCCTCTTCGGCCTTGGCATTTTTCTTTTTTCTGGTTGCCATTCTGCATCTCTCCTTATGCTTCAAAACGTAATATAAAGACGGGTAAGCGCGATTTCTTTCTTCTGGAAGGTCCGTTCCTCTCCTCCCACGGTGATGGTCACATCCCCGTTTTCATAGCCTGTCAACGGGCCATGAAACACCTTCGCGCCATCCCTGGGGCGGTAGAGTTTGATCTCCACCTCTTCCCCCATAAATTGGGCAAAATGCTCCGGCTTCTTCAGGGCCCTGTCCGCGCCCGGGGAGGAAACCTCCAGGGTATAGCTCCCCTGGATGGGGTCCGCCTCATCCAGGGCATCGCTGAGGGGACGGCTCACCGCCTTGCACTGTTCAATATTTACGCCGCCAGGATGGTCAATATACACCCGCAGGAACCAAGTTCCGGCCTCCCGGACGTATTCCACATCCCACAGGGTGCAGCCCGCCGCCTCAACAAAGGGCTTTGCCAGCTCTGCCGCAAGCTCTGTTACCTTCTTCATACCTGCTCCTTTTCACAGAATACGATTTTCCAATTTTGCCAATAAGAAAGAGCAGGGCGCAAACCCTACTCTAGCCAACACTTACTATACGTTCCTTATTATACCACATTATTTCACATTTGCAAGACCCTTTTCAGGGTTTTAAACCGGCTTTACGCCGGTTCTTTCTGGTTTTTTTGGATTTTTACTCCCTTCAGGCCGAAAAAGATCCTGCCCCCGGCAGAGGGCAGGATCTTACATACAGTCAAAACCTTGAATATTACACCAGCTGGATGATTGCCATTTCAGCAGCGTCGCCACGACGGGGGCCGATCCGGACAACACGAGTATAGCCGCCGTTACGGTCAGCGTACTTGGGGCCGATCTCGTCGAACAGCTTCTTAGCCACATCCTCCTTGGTAATGAAGGCCAGCGCCTGACGGTAAGCAGCCAGGTTGTTCTTCTTAGCCAGAGTGATCATCTTCTCCGCGATGGGGGCGACTTCCTTGGCGCGGGCATAAGTGGTCTTGATCTGGCCGGCTTCCAGCAAATAAGTGGTCATTGCACGGAGCATAGCCTTACGCTGATCGGTAGGCTTGCCCAGCTTTCGGTGATGAAGATTAGGCATTTTATTTTCCTCCTTTATTACACAAGGGCTTTCCTGTGGAAAGCTCCCATTGATTCCCCGGCCGGACTCTCCACCCGGTAGACGGGGACCCCGGGGGATACGCCCCGGGCTGTGCCCCAAAGGGGCACGTCATAGTTGGTTGGACGGGTCAGGACTCCTCGCTGGCCAGGGACAGGCCCAGGGACGCCAGCTTGTTGATGACTTCTTCCAGGGACTTACGGCCCAGGTTACGCACCTTCATCATCTCATCCTCGGTCTTGGAGATCAGATCCTCCACGGTATTGATGTTGGCCCGCTTCAGGCAGTTAAAGGAACGCACGGACAGATCCAGTTCCTCAATGGTCAGCTCCAACATCTTGTCCTTGCCATCGTTGGGCTTCTCCACCACGGTGGAGCGGCTGCCCACGGTCTCAGACAGATCGGTGAATAGCGTGAAGTGATCGCACAGGATCTTGGCGCCCAGGGAGACAGCGTCCCGGGCGGAGATGGTGGAGTCGGTCCACACCTCCAGGGTCAGCTTATCATAGTCGGTCATGCTGCCCACGCGGGTGGGCTCCACCGTATAGTTGACCTTGCTGACAGGGCTGTAAATGGAGTCCACGGGGATCACGCCAATGATGGTCTGCGCAGACTTATTGCGGTCGGCGGGGACATAACCGCGGCCATGGCCCAGAGTCAGCTCCATGTTCAGGGACGCGTCAGGACCCAGGGTTGCAATATGCAGGTCTTTGTTGACGATTTCCACATCGCCATCTGTCTTGATGTCGCCAGCAGTCACTTTGCACTCACCGGATGCTTCAACATAGACAGTCTTTGTGCCCTGGCAATACAGCTTTGCAATGATGCGCTTGATGTTCAGGACGATCTCAGTGACGTCCTCCTTCACACCAGGGATGGTAGTGAATTCATGCTGAACACCAGTGATCTTAATGCTGGTGACTGCGGTGCCGGGCAAGGAGGACAGCAGGATACGGCGCAGGGCGTTGCCCAGCGTAATACCATAGCCGCGCTCCAGAGGCTCTACGACATACTTGCCATAGGAGCCATCGCCGGGGTTTTCCACGCATTCAATGCGGGGCTTTTCGATTTCAACCATTCAGATTCGACCCTCCTCGTCGCAGGGATGGGGGATTTCCCCGTCCCATTGTATTTCAGCTCACCAAATAAACGGGGGGTGGATATTACTTAGAATACAGCTCGACGATAAGGTGCTCCTCCACGGGGAAGTCCACGTCAGCACGAGTGGGCATCTGCAGGATGGTGCCCTTCAGCTCATTCTTGTCGCGCTCCATCCATGCGGGAGCGGTGACAACAGGAGCATCCTCGCCCACCAGGCGCTTAAAGATAGCGGAGGAGCGGCTCTTCTCCGCGACAGCGATGACCTGGCCGGGCTTCACCTGGTAGGAAGGAATGTTTACCTTCTTGCCATCCACGGTGAAATGGCCATGGTTGACCAGCTGACGGGCCTGACGGCGGGTGCTGGCAAAGCCCAGGTGATAGACAACGTTGTCCAGGCGGCGCTCGCACAGGATCAGCAGATTGTCGCCGGTCTTGCCGGGCATACGGGTGGCCTTCTCATAATAAGAGTGGAACTGCTTCTCCAGCATGCCATAGACAAACTTGACCTTCTGCTTCTCGTTCAGCTGCTGAGCATACTCAGACTGCTTTCTTCTCATCTGGCCCTTGGGGTTGCGTTTGGTCTCCTTCTTGCTATAACCCATGGTTGCAGGAGACAGATTCAGCGCCTTGCAGCGCTTAGCGATGGGCTGCATATTCTTAGCCATAATACATTTCCTCCTTTTCTCGATCAGACACGTCTTCTCTTAGGAGGACGGCAACCATTGTGGGGGATCGGAGTCACGTCCTTGATCAGGGTGACTTCCAGGCCGACAGCCTGCAGGGCGCGAATAGCGGCCTCACGGCCGGCGCCGGGTCCCTTAACATAAACTTCCACGGTCTTCAGGCCATACTCCATAGCAGCCTTTGCCGCAGTCTCCGCCGCGGTCTGGGCCGCGAAGGGGGTGGACTTTCTGGAACCACGGAAGCCCATCTCACCAGAGGAGGCCCAGGACAGGGCGTTGCCCTGCAGGTCAGTGACGGTCACCATGGTGTTGTTGAAGGAGGAGCGGATATGCACGGCGCCCTTCTCAACTACCTTACGATCGCGGCGCTTCTTGGTCGCGACCTTCTTGTTATTCTGTTTAGCCATTCAATATCCCTCCTTACTTCTTCTTGTTAGCAATGGTCTTCTTGGGGCCTTTGCGGGTTCTCGCATTGGTCTTAGAACGCTGGCCACGGACGGGCAGGCTCTTACGATGACGGCTGCCGCGATAGCAGCCAATCTCGATGAGGCGCTTGATGTCCAGGGCAACGTTACGACGCAGATCGCCTTCCACGATGTAATCGCGGTCGATGCAATCGCGCAGTGCGGACTCTTCCTCTTCTGTCAGGTCTCTCACGCGGGTATCGGGATTGATCCCGGTCTTCGCGAGAATATCGTTAGCAGACTTTCTGCCAATGCCGTAAATATAAGTCAAGCCAATCTCGACGCGCTTATCCTTCGGCAGATCAACACCAGCAATACGTGCCATAATCAATACACCTCCTTAACCCTGTCTCTGCTTATGCTTGGGATTTTCGCAAATTACCATAACTTTACCCTTGCGCTTAATGACTTTGCACTTTTCGCACATGGGCTTAACGGACGGTCTTACTTTCATCGTTGTACCTCCTGTTTGAAACTCGTGTGGTTTCTTGTCAAACTACCGGTCCCGGTCCCGGGCCGGTGAGCCGCACACTTGGTTCTCCTCTCTCGGAGCTTCAGTGTACTTACTTGCTTCTCCAGGTGATCCGGCCGCGGTTCATATCATACGGGGACATTTCCACAGTCACCTTATCACCCGGAAGGATACGAATATAGTTCATCCGGAGCTTTCCGGAAATATGGGCCTGGATCGTATGGCCATTTCCAATGTCCACCAGGAAAGTGGCATTGGGCAGGGCCTCCTTGACGACGCCCTCGACTTCAATCATGTCAGACTTTGCCAAGTTGATTACCTCCCTTGGATTGAATCGCGGAAGGCGGCCAATGCGCGACGCAAGTCTCTGTCGCACACGGGTTCGCCTCTCTGCAATCGAATGATTGCCGGATGTGCGCTGGTTCCTACACCACGGACGTGCTTGCGCCGTTTCCGTTTCGGTGCGTCCAGCTTTCTCTCCTTTCCGTCCGCCAGCCAGACGAAGTCTCTCTCTGTCTTTAAGACATAGAACAATTTCCCTTTGTCGTGTCCGGCTATGGAGAGAACGATATTGTTTGTGGCCAACTCCATCTTATTCCTCACAGCGGGTCAGAATCTCCGGCTCGCCATTTGTGATCAAAATGGTATTTTCATAATGTGCTGCCAGCTTTCCGTCTGCGGTCATCGGCACGCACCAGCCGTCGGGCATATACTTATTTCGGATCTGTACAGTCCCGGCATTGACCATAGGCTCCACCGCAATCACCATGCCGGGCACCAGAAGGGAGCCCCGCCCATGACTGCGTTCCACATAGTTGGGCACCTCCGGCGCTTCATGCACCGATTCGCCCACACCGTGGCCAGTGTATTCTCGAACCACAGAGTATCCTGCGGCTTCCACTACTTCCTGAACACCCCTGGAGATGTCGGAAATGTGATTGCCCGCCTTCGCATACTTGATGCCGTTCCAGAAGGATTCCTCTGTGACCTGGATCAAGCGCTGGGCCTCTTCTGAAATCTTCCCGCAGGCGAATGTGGCGCAGCAGTCGCCGTGGAACCCGCCCCGGTCGACACACTTATCCTTATTCAGGTGATAGTCGCCCAGGCAGGCACCCACGTCCACCGAAACGATGTCCCCCTCCTTCAGCCTGTACTTGCCGGGCACGCCATGGATAATCTCGTCATTGACGGAGATGCAGGCGGCCCCTTTGAAGCCGTACAGATGATAGAAGGACGGATAACCTCCGTGTTTCTTGATAAATTTGTTGATGGCATCGTCCAGTTCCTTTGTGGTGATACCGGGACGAACCAACGTACCCGCATAAGCGCGAGCCTGTGCAGTCAGCCGACCGGCCTTCCGCAGCATCTCGATCTGATGCTGGTTTTTGATTATAATCTCAGACATCTCGCTTCAACACTTCCATGATAGCGGCATTGATCGCCTCTATAGATCCCACGTCGGGTATCCTCTTTAGGAGATTGCGCTTTTCATAGAAGTCCTTCAGAGGTTCCGTCTCGCTATGATAGGTCATCAGACGGGCCTTGACGGTCTCGAGCTGATCGTCCTTGCGCTGCTCCAGCTCACCGCCGCAGTTGTCGCAGATCCCTTCCCGCTTGGGGGGATTGGCGACAATGTGGTAGGTGGCGCCGCAGCTATGGCAGGTGCGGCGGCCTGTCAAGCGCCGTTCGATCTCCGCGTCGGAAACCTCCAGAGAAATGACAGCATCAAAGGCAATGCCTGCTTGATCCAAGGCCTCAGCCTGGGCGATGGTGCGGGGCACTCCGTCCAGGATAAAGCCGTTGGCGCAATCGGGTTCTCCCAGACGCTCGTGAATGACGCCGATGATCACCTCATCGGGCACCAGCTTGCCCTCGTCCATATACTTTTTGGCCTTCATACCCACGGGGGTGCCGTTTTTAACGGCAGCCCGCAGGATATTGCCTGTGGAAATCGTTGGGATATTCAGCTTCTTACTGATAATCTCTGCCTGTGTACCCTTGCCGGCGCCAGGTGCGCCCAGAAGAATCAGTTTCATCTCAAATCACCTCATGAATCACTCAAGGAACCCTTTGTAATGTCTCATCAGCATCTGGGCCTCCAAAGCCTTCACAGTCTCCAGAGCAACAGACACAACGATGATGACAGAGGTACCGCCCACAGCCAGGGTGCTGACGCCGACAAGGTTGCCGGTAATAATGGGCAGGATGGCAATGACGGACAGATACAGGGAACCGAACAGGGTGATCTTATTCAGGACCTTGCTGATAAATTCAGCAGTGGGTCTGCCAGGACGGAAGCCGGGAATAAAGCCGCCATTCTTCTTCAGGTTGTTCGCCACTTCCACCGGATTGAACTGGATGGTTGCGTAGAAGTAACCGAAGCCCAGGATCAGGACAAAGTACAGGACGCAGTAAACCAGGCCTGTGGTATCGAAGATCCGATAGAAGGTGGAATTCGTACCATTGGGGATAAACGCGCAGATGGTAGCCGGCAGGGAAGCAATGGACTGGGCAAAGATGATGGGCATAACGCCGGACATATTCACCTTCATGGGGATATGGCTGCTCTGGCCGCCATACATCTTGCGGCCCACCTGACGCTTCGCATACTGAACAGGGACACGGCGCTCGGCGTTGCTGATGAACACGATGAAGATCACCAGTGCCAGGATGCCGATGAGGATCAGCAGGGCGCCCCACCAAGGCAGGGAGAAGTCGATGCTGGTGTTCTGGGAAAAGCCGTATCTGTTGCAGATGCCGGAATAGACATAGTATACCATATTGGGCACGCGGGAGACAATGCCTGCAAACAGGATAATGGAGATTCCGTTGCCGATACCGAATTCCGTGATCTGCTCGCCCAGCCACATGACAAAGGCGGAGCCTGCCGTAAAGGTGATGACAATGACGAGGGCTGCCCAAATGCCGGTATCCGCCAACATGCTGTAATTGCGGCACAGCATGTAGTAGCCGAAGCCCTGCAGCAGGCCGATAGCGACGGTGGTATAACGGGTGATTGCAGCGATTTTCTTCTTACCATCCTCGCCGCCGTCCTTGGCCAGCCGCTCCAGAGCGGGAATGGCCACGGTCAGAAGCTGGATGATAATGGAGCTGTTGATATAGGGTTGGATGCCCAGGGCAAAGATCGTTGCACTGCCGAAGGCGCCGCCGGACATGGTGTTCATCATGCCCAGGATGGTGGCGCTATTGGCGGCGAAATAGGAACTCAGCATGTCCGTGTCCACATAGGGGACGGGGACAGCATTGCCCAGGCGGAAAATCAGCAGGATAAAGACGGTAAACAGGATCTTCTTGCGAAGGTCCGCGATTTTCCAGGCATTCTTGATGGTTTCAAGCATCAAACCACCTCAGCCTTTCCTCCTGCGGCTTCAATTTTCTCCTTGGCAGAAGCAGAGAATGCATTCACCTGGACGGTCAGCTTCTTGGAGAGATTGCCGTTGCCCAGGATCTTCACGCCATACTCGCACTTGGAGAGAACGCCAGCTTCCAGCAGTTCCTTAACAGTGACGGTTGCGCCGTCCTCAAATCTTTCCAGAGCGGAAACATTGATCGCTTCCAGTGGCTTTGCAAAAATGTTGTTAAAGCCGCGCTTAGGCAGACGGCGTGCCAAAGGCATCTGGCCGCCTTCGAAGCCGATCCGGACCTTGCCGCCGGAACGTGCCTTCTGACCCTTGTGGCCGCGACCACCGGTCTTACCGTTGCCGGAACCTGTGCCGCGGCCCTTGCGGTATGCGGGCTTGCTAGAACCAGGAGCGGGAGAAAGTTCATGCAAATTCATTGACGCGCACCTCCTTACTGAACCTCGGTCACCTGGATCAGGTAACCGATCTGAGCAATCTTGCCGCGGGTCTGCGGGTTGTCGGGCTGCACAGTGGAGTCGCCGATCTTACGCAGGCCCAGGGAGGCAGCAGTAGCGATATGCTTCTGATGTCTGCCATTCAGGCTCTTAACGAGCTTAATGTTGTACTTAGCCATTGTTCTTGCCCTCCTTAGCCGATCTCGTCGACGCTCTTGCCGCGGGTCTTAGCAACCTGTTCCGGGGTTCTCAGAGACTTGAGGCCTTCGAAGGTGGCGGCAACAACATTGTTGGGGTTGTTGGAGCGCAGGGACTTGGCACGGATATCGGAAATGCCAGCAGCCTCCATGACAGCACGGACGGCGCCGCCGGCGATCACGCCGGTACCGGCGGAAGCGGGCTTCAGCAGGACGCGGCCCGCGCCGAACTTACCGATCACCTCGTGGGGAATGGTGGTGCCGGCGGTGGCGATATTGATCATGTTCTTGTGAGCCTTATCCAGGCCCTTGCGGATTGCCTCGGGAACCTCAGCAGCCTTGCCAGTGCCGTAGCCCACATTGCCCTTGCCGTCGCCCACGACGACCAGCGCGGCAAACTTCATGACACGGCCGCCCTTGACGGTCTTAGAAACGCGGTTCAGAGAAACCACTTTTTCGATGAACTCATTCTGTTCTTTTTCAAATCTAGCCATTGTGGTATCCTCCTCCCTTTTACAGTTTCAGGCCGCCCTCACGGGCGCCCTCTGCCAGAGCCTGAACTCTGCCATGGTACACAAAACCGCCACGGTCGAACACGACAGTGTCGATGTCCTTAGCCAGCGCGCGCTGGGCAACGGTCTTGCCCACCTGACGGGCGGCATCGGTCTTGGTGCCTTCGCAGACAAAGTCCTTCTCCAGGGAAGAAGCGGAAACCAGGGTCACGCCGTTGACATCGTCGATGATCTGGGCGTAAATATTGGTCTCGCTGCGGAACACATTCAGACGGGGTCTCTCGGGCGTGCCGGAGATCTTGGAGCGGACTCTCTTATGGCGCTTCAGGCGCTGAGCCTTGGTATTCGGTCTATTAATCATTTAGGCACACCTCCTTACTTCTTCTTGCTGCCGGTCTTGCCTTCCTTACGGCGAATGACCTCATCGGAATACTTAATGCCCTTGCCCTTATAGGGTTCGGGGGGTCTCTTCTCTCGGATCTCAGCGGCGAACTGACCAACCTTCTGCTTATCGCAGCCCTTGACGATGATCTGGTTCTGGCTGGGGCACTCCAGCGTGATGTCGTCGGTATCTTCGACAATCACCTGATGAGAGAAGCCCAGGTTCATAATAACCTGCTTGCCCTGCTTCTGGACACGATAGCCCACGCCGTTGACATCCAGGGTCTTGGAAAAGCCCTTGGTGACGCCGATAATCATGTTATCGATGAGGGTACGGGTCAGGCCGTGCAGGGAACGGTTCAGCTTCTCGTCGTTGGGACGAGTAACTGTGACAACAGCGCCATCCACAGCAATCTTCATGTTGGGATGGAACTGACGGGTCAGGGTGCCCAGGGGGCCCTTGACAGTGACCACATTGCCTTCGGCAATGGTGACTTCAACACCAGCGGGAATTGCAATGGGTTTTCTACCAATTCTACTCATTGTTCAATATCCCCCTTATTACCAAACGAAAGCGAGGACTTCACCGCCGACATGCAGCTGGCGAGCCTTCTTGTCGGTCATGACGCCCTTGGAAGTGGAAACGATGGCGATGCCCAGCCCCCGCAGAACACGGGGCAGTTCGTCAGCGCCGGCATACACCCGCAGGCCGGGCTTGGAAACGCGGCGCAGACCGGTGATCGCCTTCTCATTGCCATTGTACTTCAGGGTAATCTGAATGATGCCTTGGGTGTTGCCATCCAGGATCTGGAAGTTCTTAATATAGCCTTCCTCCAGCAGGATGTTCGCAATGGCCTTTTTCATGTTGGATGCAGGGATCTCCACAGTGGGATGCTTGGCAGAGTTTGCATTACGAATACGGGTAAGCATGTCTGCTATGGGATCAGTGATATGCATGATTTTGACCTCCTTAACATAAAGGTTACAGGCAAAGCCTGTATTAAGATATCAGAGTATCAGGCGAATGTAAGCCGAAAGCAGGTGGGTTGGTCCTGCCCCAGCTCCATCTTCGCCGGACTTCTGACATCCGTTTCACATATTGATTGCCCCAGAGGGGTAGCCGGAGCGGGTGCTCCGGCCAGGCGCCGACCTCTGATTACCAGGAGGCCTTTCTGACGCCGGGGATCTCGCCCTTATAAGCCAGTTCGCGGAAGCAGATGCGGCACAGGCCATAGTCACGCAGATAAGCATGAGGGCGGCCGCAGATCTTGCAGCGGTTGACGCGGCGGGTGGAATACTTGGGCTTCTTCTGAGCCTTCAGAATCATAGACTTCTTAGCCATTTCAAACTCCTCCCAATTACTTCGCGAAGGGAGCGCCCAGCAGCGACAGCAGCTCGCGGCCCTCTTCGTCGGTTTCGGCAGTGGTTACAATGATGATATCCATGCCGCGGATCTTTTCGACCTGATCGTACTCGATCTCAGGGAAGATGAGCTGCTCCTTGATGCCCATTGCATAGTTGCCGCGGCCATCGAAGGAATCAGGGGAAATGCCGCGGAAGTCGCGGACACGGGGCAGAGCCACGTTGAACAGACGGTCCAGGAACTCCCACATCTTGTCGGAACGCAGAGTCACCTTTGCGCCGATGGGCATGCCCTCACGGACCTTGAAGTTTGCAACGGACTTCTTTGCCTTGGTGATAATGGCCTTCTGGCCGGTGATCATGCCCAGCTCCTTGGTGACAGAGTCCAGGACCTTGGCGTTGTCGCGCGCCTCGCCACAGCCAACGTTCACAACGATCTTCACCAGGCGGGGAATCTGCATGGTGGACTTGTAGTTGAACTTGGCCATCAGAGCAGGAGCAACTTCTTCATTGTACTTAGCCTTCAGATTAGGGACATATTCAGACATGTTTCCATCGCTCCTTTCTTAGATATTTTCTGCGCCGCACTTCTTGCAGACACGGACGGAAACCATCTTCTCCTTGCCGGAGATGGTTTTGGCAACACGCTTATGGGCAATCCGGGTAGCCTTGCCGCACTTGGGGCAAACCAGCTGCACCTTGCTTGCATAGATCGGGGCTTCCTTCTTGATCAGGCCGCCCTCGTTCATCTGACCGCCCTGACTCTGCTGGGGACGGGTGGCGCGGGTAACCACGTTGATGCCTTCCACGATGACCTTGCCGGACTTGGGCATAACGCTCATAACACGGCCGGTCTTGCCCACGTCCTTGCCGGTGCGGACGATAACGGTATCTTCCTTCTTAATGAACATATTCAGTGACCCCCCTTATCAAATCACTTCGGGAGCGAGGGACAGGATCTTCATAAACTCCTTGTCACGCAGCTCGCGAGCCACAGGCCCAAAGATACGGGTACCTCTGGGGGTCTTATCCTCCTTGATGAGGACGGCAGCGTTCTCATCGAAGCGGACGTAGGAGCCATCAGCGCGACGCACGCCACGGACAGAGCGAACGATAACTGCCTTGACGACCTCGCCCTTCTTTACAGTGCCGCCGGGAGCCGCCTTACGCACCGAAGCAACAATGACGTCGCCAATGTTGCCGTACTTACGGGTGGAGCCGCCCAGAACACGGATGCACTTGATTTCCTTGGCGCCGGTATTATCGGCAACCTTCAGAAATGTTTCTTGCTGAATCATACAGGCACCTCCTTACTTCGCCTTCTCGATGATCTCAACCAGGCGCCATCTCTTGTCCTTAGACAGGGGACGGGTCTCCATCACCCGGACGCGGTCGCCCACGCGGCACTCGTTGCTCTCATCATGAGCCTTCAGCTTATAGGTTCTCTTAACGATCTTCTTATACAGAGGGTGTGCCACGCGGTCTGCGATGGCAACCACAATCGTCTTGTCCATTTTGTCCGAAACGACCAAGCCGACTCTGGTTTTACGGGAAGATTCTCTGTTTGCCATTTTTCAGTTCCTCCTCTTAGTTTCCAGACTTTTCGACCATAATGGTCTTCACACGGGCAATGTCTTTCTTGACTTCTGCGATCTTGCCGGGATTTTCCAGCTGGTTGGTAGCATGCTGAAGGCGCAGGGTGAACAGGTCTTTTTTCAGGTCAACCAGCTTAGCCTCCAGCTGTTCGAGAGTCATAGCGCGAACTTCTTTTGCCTTCATCATTCTTCACCACCAATCTCAGTCTCGGCTTCCTTCTTCACGATCTTGCACTTGACGGGCAGCTTATGGCTGGCCAGACGCAGTGCCTCGCGAGCGATTTCTTCGCTGACGCCGGCGATTTCAAACATGATGCGGCCGGGCTTGACCACGGCCACCCAGTACTCAGGGGAGCCCTTACCGGAACCCATGCGGGTCTCAGCGGGCTTCTCGGTGACGGGC
>CAYLVH010000040.1:0-15832 GCA_964387095.1 uncultured Oscillospiraceae bacterium | reverse complement strand
CACTTTGTTCAGCTTTGTTGCAAAAATTGATTTCCGTGTTGACCCTCCAGAGGCCCCTTGCCTTTTTCCGGAAATTTCGCTATACTATATGCCAGATTTTTGAGGGAAACGAGGGAACGCTATGAAGCAACAGCGGCAATACCCCATTGTCAATATTTCTCCCAAGGCAGAGCGCTCCGTGCGCCACGGCCACCCCTGGGTCTATGGCGAAGAGATCCGCGCCCGTCAGGGGGAGCCTCTAAACGGCGAGCTGGTGGACGTCTGCACCCAGAATGGCACCTATCTGGGCACTGGCTTTTATAATGACAATTCCAAGATCACTGTGCGCCTGCTCTCCCGGAACGCCAACGACAAATTTGACGCCGCCTTCTGGCGCCGCCGGGTGGAGTACGCCATCGCCTATCGCCGCACGGTTATGCCGGGTCCAGATTTCAACTGCTGCCGCCTGATCCACGGGGAGGCGGACCAATTCCCGGGCCTGACTGTGGATCGTTACAATGACTTGTTGGTGACTGAAACCCTGAGCCTGGGCATAGAGCGGATCAAACCCATGATCTTCAACGCCCTCTACCAGGCGCTGACCGCCCAGGGCGAGCGGATCTCCGGCATCTACGAGCGGAACGAATCCGCCATCCGCCGCCTGGAGGGGATGGAAACGGGAAAGGGCTGGTTCCCCCTGGAGGAAGTGCCCCTCCCCGAGAGCCCCTTCACCGAGATCACAGAGAACGGAATTCTCTACGGCGTGGATGTGGAAAACGGCCAAAAAACCGGCTTTTTCCTGGATCAGAAATACAACCGCCAGGCGGTGGCCCGCATCGCCTCCGGCAAGCGGGTACTGGACTGCTTTACCCACACCGGCTCCTTCGGTCTGAACGCCGCCAAGGGCGGCGCCGCCCATGTCACCAGCGTGGATATCTCCGCCGCCGCCATCAAAATGGCGGAGTTCAACGCCAAGCGCAACGGCCTGGATGGGAGGATGGACTTCCTGACCGTTAATGTGTTTGACCTGCTCACCCAGCTGGCGGAGCGGAAATGCCGGGATTACGATTTTATCATTCTGGATCCCCCGGCCTTCACCAAGTCCCGCCAGACCGTCAAAAGCGCCAGCCGGGGCTATAAGGAGATCAATATGAAGGCCATGAAGCTCTTGCCCCGGGGCGGCTACTTGGCCACCTGCTCCTGCTCCCACTTTATGACCGACCAGTTATTCCAGGACATGCTCCGCGCTGCCGCTGGGGACGCCCAGGTTTCCCTGCGCCAGATTGAAGCCCGCCAGCAAGCCCCCGACCATCCCATCCTCTGGAATGTGCCGGAAACCAATTATTTGAAATTCTACCTGTTCCAGGTGGTATAAAACACAAAATCCCCTCTGCGTACGCAGAGGGGATCGCAGTTTCTATTGGATTGGAATTTTACTCCTCATCTTGGAAGTCCGTCTCGTCAACCTCGCCGTCCTCGTCCACAAATTCCAGGGAGAACAGCTGGCCACAAGCCTCACAGCGGATGTTCCTTTCCAGAAGGGCATCCTCATCCAAAGTCATCTGCTCGCCGCACTGGGGGCACTCCACGATGTAATAGACGCCATCCTCATCCTCTGGCTCATCGGCCTCGTCATCGTCATCCTCAATCTCACCGTCCTCGCCGTCGCCGGTGTAGATATCCTCCTCCAGGGCAATCAGCTCCTGAGAGACTTCATCCAGCTCCTCGTTAACCAGGTCAATGTTATCCTCCATCTCCGTCAGCTGGCCGCCGATCTCCTGCAGCACGTCCAACATGGCAACCAGCAGGCGCGCCTCCTTGGAGTTCTCCTTCTGGATCTCCATGCCCTCAGCCAATCCCAGCAGGTGGGCGATCTTTTCCGCAATTGTCATAATTAAAACTCCCTTCTAATAGGAAATGCCCCTCCCGTACCGCGGCAGGGGCATTTTCAGATTTCCATGGTGCACTTTGGATGTTGATAATTACTTGCAGCGTGCCATATACTCACTGGTGCGGGTGTCGATCTGGATGCGGTCGCCCACGTTGATGAACAGGGGCACCTTGATCTCCGCTCCGGTCTCCACCACAGCGGGCTTGGTCACGTTGGTAGCGGTATCACCCTTGAAGCCAGGCTCCGTATCCGTGACTTCCAGTTCGACAAAGTTAGGGATTTCAACGGAGAACACCTTGCCCTTATAGGAGAGCAGCTTACACTCGGTGTCTTCCTTGATGAACTTGAAGGCCTCAGGCAAATCTTCCTTCGCAATGGGAGTCATGTCATAGGTCTGGCTGTCCATAAAGTAGTACAGATCGCCGTCGTTGTAGCTGTAGGTGACAACGGTGCGGTCAATAAAGGCTTCCTCAAACTTAGCAGTGGGATTGAAAGAGGTTTCGGTCACAGCGCCAGTGACGATATTTTTCATCTTGGTACGGACAAACGCAGCGCCCTTACCAGGCTTAACATGCTGGAACTCCACAACCTGCATAATCTTTCCATCATATTCAAAGGTCTTTCCATTTCTGAAATCGCCGGCAGTAATCGTAGCCATATCTAATATTCCTCCGTTTATTTAAATCTGCTTTTCAGGAGAAGCATACCCCTCCAAATTGTATCCTTATTATATGACATTCCATGCTTTTTGGCAAGAGTCTTTTCCCATTTCAGGAATTTTTTCAAAAACCGGAAAAACTCTTTTTTCCTCTCACAGATAAGACAGATAGGTTCTCTTCATCTCCAAAGCGTCCTCGCTCTGAGTTCCGGCGGACTCGCAGATAAAGGTGGGGCTCCACCCCCTCCGGGCCACAGCCCTTGCCAGGTGGTGGAACTCCGGCCCCCAACCGGGGTCACAGAACCGCAGATGTTTATATTCGCCGCCCTTGGGGGTGAATTCGATTTTGGAAAAATGGCTGTGGAAGCGGCTGGCCCGCTCCTCTCCCAGCACCTCCTCCACCCGGTTGAGCATTTGCTCGCAGGCAGCCTCGCCATTCAGTTCCCCCAGGCTTCGGGCGTAGAGATGGCCAAAATCGATGCAGGGAATCAGGCGCTCATCCAGGGTACAAAGGGCCAGCACCTCCTCCAGATCTCCCAGCTGATTGATCTTACCCATGGTCTCAGGGCACAGGTTTATGGCTTCATAGCCCTGCTCATCACAGGCGCGGAGGATCGCTTTCAGGGACTCAATGGCAATATCCAGCGCCTCCCTCCGGGTCCGCTTCATCAGGGCGCCGGAGTGGATAATGACCCGCTTAGCCCCCATCTGGGCCGCCACCTTACAGGCCCCGGTGACATAGCCGATGGTCTTTTTCAGGCTCTCCGGGTCCGGGTTGGCCAGGTTGATAAAGTACGGCGCGTGGAGGGACAGGGTGATCCCCGCCTCCCTGGCATTATTCCCGATCTGCAAAGCCGTTTCCGCCTTCACCCGGACGCCCTTGCCGCACTGATACTCATAGGCGTCCAGCCCTATGGCTCCCAGCCAGGCCGGCGCATCCACAGAGGCCTTGCTGATTGTGGTCAGAAATGTGTCGGAATTGCCCGCCACACCGAATTTCGCACTCATTTTTTTCTCCTCCGATCATCCCGACAAAACATCCGAAACAGCCCTTCTAAGGTATAGCGGCACCAGCGGAACCCAGTATCAATGGCAACCGGCTGGATGAGCCAGGAACGGATCCCGGCGTGATTAGCCCCCAATATATCGGTAAAAATCTGATCCCCGATCATCACCGTGTTTTCCCGGGGCACCTGCACCGCTCGAAGGGCGCGCTGGAAACCGGCCCGCTTGGGCTTCCCCGCATGGCCGATGAAGTCGATGCCCAGGCTCTGGCTGAAAATGGAGGCCCTATCAGGCTTCTGGCTGTTGGAAATCAGGAACAGGCGAATTCCCGCGGCATTCAGACTCTCCTTCCAAGCCAGGAGCTCCGGGGTTGCGGTCTTTTGCCCGTAGCTCACCAGCGTATTATCCAGGTCCGCAAAGACCACCTGCACACCCTCCGCCTTTAATTCGTCGGGTTTCAGGTCAAAGACGCTGGAATAGATCCGCTGGGGTACAAAAGAAATGGCCATAATTCTTCCTCCGGGGGTTCTGTTTCTTGGGGTGGTATGAATAAAGTAATCTAGCATGAATTATAACGGATTCTTTCCGCCGGAACAAGGGGGTACTTCGTCCCATGAGCTACAATTCTCCCACCCTGATTCTCTCCGCGCCGCCTGCCCAGGTACACACGGCCCAGGTACAGACTGCCCAATCCCCGGGGCTTTCCGTGGCCTGCATGGCCTATCGCCTGGGCACCGGGCTGCGGCTTCTCCGGGTCCCGCTGGCAAACGACCTCCGGGGCGGCCTGCTGATGCTGGACGATCAGGGCTTTGACCCAACCAAGCCCGGCTATCCCGGCCAATTTGTACGGGAGGTGCTGCGGGAGCTTTCCGCCCGGGGATTCACAGGTGTCATTGCCAACTGGGAGAGGGAGCAGTCCAACCCCCTGCAACAGGTCACTGTCCGGCTGGGCGCCGCCCTATCCCAACGGAAACTGAGCTGCTATGTGCCGGAGCGCTGGGGAAAGGTGGTTCCCAGCGCAAAGGTGCTGGTTTCCTCCGCCATTTCCGGTGGAACCCTCCGGGGCCGCATTGCCCGGGCGGGAAAAACCTTTGGGGCGGAGCGGATTGTATTAGCCATTGAGCGGGTGGCGGAGGAATTCCTCCTCCCAGCTCCCAAGGGCAGTGGAACCCCCCTGTCAGAGGCGGAGCTAAACAAGCGCCTATCCGGCCTGCGGCCCCGCATCTACTTTTCCCCGGAGCTTTGCGCCCATTACTTCACCTGTCAGGGCCGGGATGGCCGTGCCCGCTTCGTCCTCTTCGACCAGAAGAGCTCCATTCTAAAGAAGGTCCAGCTTGCCCGGACGATGCAGGTATCCACCTGCCTGTTGGCCTATCCCGAGGTGGCGGATTTCCTCCCGGAACTGCCTAAGTAAGTAAAGAAAAACCTCTCCGTAGTACCGGAGAGGTTTTGCTTGTTCATTAATAATATTTTTTACGGTTCTTTCTGGCAGCCTCAGACTTTTTGCGGCGTTTGACGCTGGGGCTTTCATAACATTCACGCTTACGAACCTCGGCCAGAACACCGGACTTCGCGCAGCTGCGCTTAAAGCGCTTCAGAGCGCTGTCCAGGGATTCGCCTTCTCTAACGCGGACTTCAGACATTTATCTACCCTCCCTCCAATGTGTCTATGGGGACTTTGCAGACACCAAGGGCCATATATTGATGGCTTTAACATTACTATTATACGCAACGTGATAAGCAATGTCAATAGTCAATTTTCAAATTTATAAAGGCAGTTCTTATTTGAGAACCAGGTTGACCAGCTTCAGCCGCTTCTGCTTATCCCGGACCACGATGGACTTGACCAGGGTCTTTTCCCGGGCCAGTTTGGCGATCTTGGCATCCGCCAGAGCCGCTGCCACCGCAGCATCATCGTCGGAATCCGCAGGCACGATGACATTTGCCTTGAGCTTGCCGGACACCTGGACAGCGATCTGAGCCGTCGCTGCGATGGTCTTGCTTTCGTCATAGGTAGGCCACTGTGCATGGCAGATCATATTCGTCTCACCGCTCATCTCCCACAGCTCTTCGCACATATGCGGCGCAAAGGGGGACAGCATCAACAGAAGGGCCTTATAGTCTGCCTTGTTCAGCCCCTTCGCATAGAAGTCATTGACCAGGGCCATCAGGGTCGCGATGGCAGTGTTGAACTTCATAGCCTCAATATCAGAGGAGACCTTCATAATGGCCTTATGGATGGCGGACTCGTTCTCCTTGGAGTATTCGGTGCCGTCAACTGCCCGCTCGTACAGGTTCCAGACGCGATCCAGGAACTTCTTGCAGCCCTTTACCGCCTCGTCAGACCAGGTCGCGGTCTTTTCAAAGTCGCCAATGAACATGATATAAAGGCGCATGGTGTCAGCGCCATAGGCCTTGATCACGTCGTCAGGGTTGACCACATTGCCCAGGGACTTGGACATTTTAACGGAGGGGCGGTAGACCTGATTGCCGTACTTCTCAATCCACTCCTGGCGCTGCGCCTCATCCTTGGCATATTCGATATAGTGGGGATTTCTGCCCAGAATCATGCCGTGGGAGGTGCGCTTTGCATAGGGCTCCGCATTGGGAACCACGCCGATATCGTGGAGGAAGTTATTCCAGAACCGGGAGTACAGCAGATGCAGCGTGGTGTGCTCCATGCCGCCATTGTACCAGTCCACCATGCCCCAGTAGTCCATGGCCTCCTTGGAGGCCAGAGCCTTATCATTGTGGGGATCCATATAGCGCAGGAAGTACCAAGAGGAACCGGCCCACTGGGGCATGGTGTCCGTCTCCCGCTCTGCGGGGCCGCCGCAGCAGGGGCAGGTGGTCTCCACCCAGTCCCGCATCTTGGCGATGGGAGACTCACCGTTGCCGGTGGGCTCATAGCTATCCACATCGGGCAGCAGCAAGGGCAGCTGATCCTCAGGCAGGGGCACATAGCCACACTTGGGGCATTTCACAATGGGAATCGGCTCACCCCAATAGCGCTGGCGGGAGAACACCCAGTCCCGGAGCTTATAGTTGACCTTAGCCTGGCCAGTGCCATTCTTCTCCAGGTACTCAATCATGGCCTTCTTTGCCTCCTCCACGGAAAGCTCGTTCAGGAATCCGGAGTTCACCATGGTGCCGGTTTCCACATCGGTAAAGGCAGCCTTGTTGATATCCACCTCGCCCTCAGGACCGGCAACCACCTGAACCAAGGGCAGATGGAAGGCCTTTGCGAAGTCCCAGTCTCGGGTATCATGGGCAGGAACGGCCATAATCGCGCCGGTGCCGTAGGAGGCCAGGACGTAGTCGGAGATAAAGATAGGGATTTCCTTCCCATTCACGGGGTTGATGGCGTTGACGCCCTGCAACCGGACGCCGGTCTTATCCTTGGCCAGTTCAGTGCGCTCGAAGTCGGACTTCCGACCGGCCTCCTCCACGTACTTCTGAACCTCATCGTAGTTCTCCAGCTTATCCGCCCACTTCTTCACATAGGCATGCTCAGGGGCGATGACCATATAGGTCGCGCCGAACAGGGTGTCGCAGCGGGTGGTGTAGACCCGGAGCTTGTCCCCCTCGGTGGTGGCGAAGTCCACCTCCGCGCCGGTGGAGCGGCCGATCCAGTTCTTCTGCTGGGTTTTTACCCGCTCAATATAGTCCACGTTGTCCAGGCCGTCAATCAACTTCTGAGCATAGGCGGTGATTTTCAGCATCCACTGGCTCTTCTCCTTGCGGACAACCTCGCTACCGCAGCGCTCGCAGACGCCGTTGACAACCTCTTCATTTGCCAGGACGCATTTGCAGGAGGTACACCAGTTCACGGGCATAGAGGTCTTATAGGCCAGACCATGCTTAAACAGCTGGAGGAAAATCCACTGCGTCCACTTGTAGTAGCTGGGGGCGGTGGTATCCACCACCCGGTCCCAATCGAAGGAGTAGCCCAGCATATGCAGCTGGCGGGTGAAGTTTTCAATATTCTGCTTGGTGATGATGGCAGGGTGGATGTGGTTCTTGATGGCGAAGTTCTCGGTGGGCAGGCCGAAGGCGTCGTAGCCGATGGGGAACAGCACGTTATAGCCGTCCATACGGCGCTTTCTGGCAATGACGTCCATGGCGGTGTATGGACGGGGATGCCCCACGTGCAGGCCGGCGGCAGAGGGGTAAGGGAACTCCACCAAGGCATAGAATTTGGGCTTTTCACTGGTGTTGGAGGCGGCAAAGGCCTTACTCTTGTTCCAGCGGTCCTGCCATTTCTTTTCAATTTCCGCGAAATTATACGTATTCAACTTAAAATCACTCTTTCTCACACTCTTTCTGAACCGTGTTGATAACGGGTTTAATCAATCCGGCTGCAACACACCGGTCAGGTCAATGGGGGTCGCGTCCCCCCACAGGCGCTCCAGATTATAGAACTCTCTGGCCTCTTCCATGAAGAGGTGAACCACCACATCAGAGAAATCCAGCAGCTCCCATTCGCCGCCGTGTCCCTCTCTGTGGTGCAGCTCCTCCCCCAGCAGGTCTGCGGTCTTTTCGCATTCGTCAGCCAGGGAGCGAATCTGCGTGGTGGACCTGGCAGTGCAGATGACAAAATATTCCGCAATGGTGGTCAGGTCGCCAGTTTTCAGCACGCTGATCTTCTTGCCCTTCTTTTTGTCTATGGCCTTTGCCAGTGCCAGCGCAAACTCTTTCGATTCTGCCATATCCTTCCTCGCTTTCTATTTTCCAATCATTTTATTATTTCAGGCGGGCTTTCAGCCAGTCTCTGGCCTGGACGGTGCGGTAATGAACCGGATTGCCCATACTTTCCATTTCCTGAATGCCCATTTCCAGGCCCAGAAGCACGGCGGCGTCCAAATCCTCATAGACCAGGCCGCGCAATTTTTCCACGCCCTCAAAGTCCCGGCTCGGCTCCATATAATCTGCAATATAGATGACCTTTTCCAACCGGGTCATATCCGCCTTGCCGGTGGTGTGGCAAAAGATGGCCTCATAGACCTCGTCACAGACGCCGAAAACCTCCCTTGCCACTCCCGCCCCAGTTTTGGAATGGAGCAGTTTCAAGGTGGTTTGTTCCATATCGTCTAACAGAATACCATATTGATTGCATAATTTCAACTGCTCTTCCAGGCTCAAATACTTGGTACAGTCATGGAGAATAGCGGTGGTCCGGGCCAGGTCCTCGTCCACGCCCCAGCGCCTGGCCAGCTTCACCGCCTCCTGCTCCGTGCCCTTAATATGAGGAATCCGCTTGGCCTTGATCATGGAATAGGAGACCGCCCGCAGCTGGGGATAGGACAGCTTTGTCAGGTCCGCGTGGGTGCCGTAGAGGCCCTTGCGGAGGATATAGCCGTAGACGGATTCGTCCAGCTCCTCCGGCTGCTCCCCGGCGGCCAGCCGCTGGCGCAGTTGGGTGGATGAGACATCCACCAGGCCGGGCAGTGTGATTGTGACCACCTGAGCGTGATAGGTTTTAACCAGGTACTCCCGTTGAGGGGCAAACAGCGCCTCCCCATCCTGCTCCTTCCGTCCGAAGGCGCAGATCCCAGCCAGGGACAGAATCACCTCCGGCTGGTGCCAGGTGTGCAGGGTCAGGAACATGTCCGTCCCCATCAGCAGCCACAGCTCATCCTCTGGATATTTCTCCTTCAAGCGGCGCAGGGTGTCGCTGGTATAGCTCTTCCCCTCCCGGTTGATCTCCATATCCAGCACCTTCACCGGGATATCCAAGCCCAGGCGGTCCGCCGCGATCCTGGCCATTTCCAGCCGGTGCTCTCCAGGGGCCGTCTCATGGGGCAGCGCCTTGTGGGGCGGTATCCCCGCCGGGATCAGCAGCAGCTTGTCCAGACCCAGGGCTGCCACCGCAGCCTTTGCCGCAGCCATATGCCCCCGGTGGATGGGGTTAAAGGTGCCCCCGTAAATTCCAATCTTCACCGCATATCATCCCCATCGTGATTATTTCTTTCTTTTCTTATCCTTCACCAGGACGATCTTGTCCGTCTTGCCGGGCTTGTGACTCTCCCGGTACAGGACAAACTTGGTCCCGATGACCTGCACCTGTTCGCTGCGGGTTAAGGCGGATAGCTGATCGCAGGCCTCCCGGGCGGTGAGCATACTGTTTTCCAGCACCTTGCATTTGATCAGCTCCCGGGCCTCCAGGGCCTCATCCGCCTGCTTGACCAGGTTTTCGGTGATGCCGTCCTTGCCGATATGCAGGATGACCTGGATGCCGTTGGCCAGGCCCCGAAGCTGGGCCCGCTGTTTGCTGTTGAGTTCCATAGATAATCTTCCTCTTCGTTTCTTTCTTGATTAAAGCTGTCCCTTTAGCAGCTCTGCCAGCCTTGCAATGGCCCGTCCCCGATGGGACATGGCGTTCTTCTCCTCCGGGGAGAGCTGGGCAAAGGTCTTGCCCTTTTCGGGGATATAGAAAATGGGGTCATAGCCGAAGCCGTTTTCCCCTGCAGGAGCATACCCCACCTGTCCCTCGCAGGTCCCCCGGGCCACCAGCTTCCGCCCGTCCGGGAAGCAGCAGGTGATGACGGAGACAAACCGGCAGGCCCGGTTCTCCTGCCCCTCCATATTTTTCAGCAGCAGGGCGGTTCTCCCCGCGTCGTCCAGGTCAGGGGTCCCATACCGGGCGGAGTACACCCCCGGTCCGCCGTCCAGGGCATCCACCACCAGGCCGGAGTCGTCCGCAATGGCGATCATCCCGCTGGCCTGGCAGGCCGCATGGGCTTTCAGATAGGAGTTTTCCTCAAACGTGGTGCCATTCTCCTCCACATCCAGGTCATAGCCGGCCTCCCGCTGGGAGATCACCTCCATACCAAGGCTGGAAAGAATGGCGTTCATCTCCTTGAGCTTGCCTGGATTATTGCTTGCCAATACCGCTTTCATAATCCGCCCCTCACAGGTCCCCTAGGATGGCCTTCTGCTTCTCGTTCAGTTCTCGGATGCCCTTGGCGCAGAGACGGACCAGCTCCTGTTGCTCCTCCAGGGAGAAGGGCCGGCCCTCGCCGGTGCCCTGGATCTCGATGAGCTGCCCCTCTGCGGTCATCACGCAATTCAGATCCACCATGGCGCCGGAATCCTCATAGTATTGCAAATCCAGCATGGGCACATCCTTCACCACGCCAGCGGAAACTGCGGCCACAAAGGTCTTGATGGGCAGCTCTCCCAGCTTACCCTCCTGCTGCATCCGCTTGAAGGCCAAGACCATGGCCACAAAGCCTCCGGTGATGGAGGCCGTGCGGGTGCCGCCGTCGCCCTGGAGCACATCGCAGTCCACGGTGATGTTCCAGGGGCCCAACTTCTGCATGTCCACTGCGGAGCGCAGAGAGCGGCCGATCAGGCGCTGGATCTCCGCGGCGCGGCCGTTCAGCTTCAGCTTGGAGATATCCCGCTTACTCCGCTCCCGGTTGGCCCGGGGCAGCATATTGTATTCCGCAGTGACCCAGCCCTCTCCCTCCGGCACATGCGGGGGAACTTTGGGGGACACCGAGGCGGTGATATAGATCTGGGTGTTGCCGCTCTTAATCAGGCAGGAGCCCTCTGCAAACTGATTGATATTGGGAATAATCTCCACCGGACGCAATTCATCCAAGGCCCGGCCGTCCAGTCGTTTATAATCCATTTGTATTACCTCACAGTCACATTAAATCAACGCTTCCACATACTGCTCCGGGTTGAACTCCAGCAGGTCATCCATGCCCTCGCCCACACCCACATACTTCACGGGGATTTGCAGCTCGTTGGCAATGGCAATGACGATGCCTCCCTTGGCTGTGCCGTCCAGCTTGGTCAGGACGATGCCGGTGATGCCGACAGCCTCCTTGAACTGCTTGGCCTGGATCAGGCCGTTCTGGCCGGTGGTGGCGTCCAGCACCAGGAGGGTCTCCCGGGAGGCGTCCGGCAGCTCCCGGTCAATGACCCGGCTGATCTTGTTCAGCTCGTTCATCAGATTGGTCTTATTGTGGAGGCGTCCAGCGGTATCCACCAGGATCACGTCGATCCCCCGGGCCTTGGCGGCGGCGATGGAGTCATACACCACGGCAGCGGCGTCCGCCCCCTCGTGCTGGCGGACAAGATCCGCTCCCACCCGCTTGGCCCAGATCTCCAGCTGGGCAGCGGCGGCGGCCCGGAAGGTATCTCCGGCAGAAAACAACACCTTCCGCCCCTGGGCGATCAGACTCGCCCCCAGCTTGCCGATGGTGGTGGTCTTGCCCCCTCCGTTGACGCCGATCATCAGCACCACAGAGGGCTTGCCAGACACCTTTAGCTTGGAATCCCCCACATTTAACATCTCGCACAGGATTTGGCGCATACAGGTTCTCGCTGCCTCTGGCTCCTTGATCTTCTCCTCCTTCACCCGGCGGCGCAGCTCCTCCACCGCTTTCAGAGACGTATCCATACCCATATCAGCCAGGATCATGGCCTCCTCCAGCTCATCATAGAAGTCGTCATCCAGGTGAGAGAAGCCCGAAAACAGGCTGTCCAGGCCCAGGGCCTTTTTTGTCTTGCTCAGGCCATCCTTAATCTTATCAAAAAATCCCATTTCGTCTATTCCTCCCCGTTTCCATATTCATAGGTAATCAAATCCTGGGGCATCTCCCCAGGCGCTCAATTCTCGGTCAAATGCAGCTCCTTTTCCACGTCGTTCAGGTTGATGGTCAGCATCCTGGAAATGCCCTGCTCCTGCATGGTGACGCCGTAGAGCACATCAGCCTCTTCCATGGTGCCCCGGCGGTGGGTGATGACGATAAACTGGGTCTTATCAGTCATGCTCCGCATATAGCGGGCGAAGCGCACCACGTTATTGTCGTCCAGAGCTGCCTCGATCTCGTCCATCACCACGAAGGGGGTGGGCCGCACCTTCAAAATGGCGAAATACAGGGCAATTGCCACAAAGGCCTTCTCGCCGCCGGAGAGCAGGGAGATGATTTTCAGGGATTTCCCCGGGGGCTGCACCTTGATTTCAATGCCGCAGTTCAGGACATCACTTTCATCCTCCAGCTTCAGCGTGGCCTTACCGCCGCCAAACAGCTCCTGAAAGGTGCTAGAGAAGGAGGCCTGGATCCGCTTGAACTGCTCCCGGAAGATGGTCTCCATCTCCTTGGTGATCCCCCCGATGATGGTCAGCAGCTCATCCTTGGACTTGGACACGTCATCCCGCTGTTCCGCCAGGTAAGTATAACGGCCATTGATCCGGTCAAATTCCTCCACTGCGCCCACGTTCACATTGCCCAGGGCAGAAATCCCCCGTTTCAGCTCACTGATACGCCGGGTGGCCTTGGAGACGGATTCCAGCTCAAAGCGCACCTGTTGGGCCGCCGAATGGGACAGCTCGTAGGTCTCCCAGAGCTTGTCCAGCAGCTGGTTTTCCTCCGCCGTGGCGGCGGCCTTCTTCTGCTCCAGGGCGGAGACCTCCCGCTCCATGGCCAGCAGCTCATTGTTCTTGGCCCGGCTCTCCCGGTCGATGCGGCTGCGCTCCGCTTCCAAGGCTAACCGCTCCTCATTGACCCCCTGGAGCCGGGCTTCCAGCTCCGTTTTCCGGCGCCGGATCTCCCGGAGGGCAGTCTCCTCCTGTTGAAGCTCCTGAGCCAGCTGGCTGTTTCGGGCTTTCAATTCCTTCACGGTGTTCAGGCGGGTCTCCCGGTCCTCGGACAGGTCCATTTGCAGCTGCTCCAGCTGCTCCAGGGTCTTGCCGGTGGTATCCGCCTCCACGTCCAGGGCCGCAAGCTCCAGCTTCAGCCGGGCGATCTCATCCCTGAGGGCCTCCGCCTGCTTGAGCAGCTGGGCCTGGTCCGCGCTGAGCCGGTCTCCCTCCGCGTGAGCCGCGGCGGCAGCGGCCTCCATCTCCTTGATTTTCTCCCGAGCCTTGTCGATCTCCTGGTCGTTCTGGCCGGAACGGCTGCCCAACAGGCTCAGCTCCTTTTTCGTGGCCTCCATGCGGGCCTCCAAATCGGCAATGAGGATGCGGTAATGCTCCCCTTCGCTGTCCAGCCGGAGGATTTCATCCTCCACCAGGCGCAGCTCACCGTTGGCGGTCTCAATCTGATAATTGATCTTCTCCGCTTCCCGCTGTGCCTCCCCATACTGCTCCTGGGCCTGGGCCAGCTCCTGCCTCAGCTGCTCGCCCTGGAGCTTCAGACGCTTCAGCTCATTGGCGCGGGATAAGATGCCGGTGTTGCGGCTCACCGAGCCGCCGGTCATGGAACCGCCCACATTCAGCACCTGGCCGTCCAGAGTCACAATGCGGAAGCGGTGGCGGTAATGGTTCGCAATGGCAATGGCGGAATCCATATTCTCAGCCACGACCACCCTGCCCAGCAAGTTTCGGAACAGGTCCTGATAATCGCTGTCATATTCCACCAGCAGGCTGGCAATGCCCACAAAGCCGGGTTCCCGCTCCACTCCCCGCTCCTGGAGCAGATTGCCCCGGATTACGGACAGGGGCAAAAACGTGGCCCGTCCAGCGTCCCGGCGTTTTAGCCAATTGATGGCCCGCTTGCCATCCTCCTCGGTATCCACGACGATATTCTGCATAGCACCGCCCAGGGCAATCTCAATGGCCACGGTATAGGCGTCCGGCACCCGGATCAACCCAGCCACGGGGCCCCGGATATGGACCAGCGTCCCCCGCTTGGCCTCTGCCATGACCACCTTCACCGCTTTGGAATAGCCCTCATAGACCTTCTCCATTTCGGACAGCATCTTCACCCGCCCACGCAGGTTGTTGTCCTCCATCTTCAGGCGGTTGACCTGCTCGCCCAGCTGCTTCGCCTTCTGCTGGCGGTTCCGGGCTTTCATCTTCCAGGCGGAAATGCGGTTGATAGCTGCGGTTTTTTCCTCAAGCCGGGCCTCCCGCTTTTTCCGGTTCACCTCCGCCTGTTCCTTTGTCTTTGCCAGCTGGTCACTGGTCTCCCGCAGGGTGGACCGCAGGGAACCGTCCCGGTCCAGCAGCTCCTGGGAAGCCGCTGCCAGGGCGGAGAGCAGGGCCTTGGCATCCCCGGCGGAGGCCGTCTCACTGGCCTCCCTCTGCCGGATGTGGTCCAGCTCTCCGGCCACCTCCTGCGCTTTGGTGTCAAGGGCGGCAGCCTGCTCCTGGGTCCCCACCAGCCGGGCGCTTAAATCTGTCTTCTCCCGCTGTATCTCCCCCAGCCGCTCCTGGCCCTGGCGGATTTGGCTGGAGATGGAGTCCTCTCTCCCCTGCTGATCCCCCAGCTCCGCCTGAATCCGGCGGATGTTTTCCAGATTGCTTTGGATTTGGCTTTTGATCACTGCCCCCCGGCTGTCCCGCTGGGCCTTTTGAGCCTCCAGGCGGTTCCCTTCCTCCCGTAGGCCGTCGGCCTGGATGTCCTTTTGGCGGGTCTGCTCCAGCAGCTCCTCCGACCGGGCATACAGGTTCTCTTGCTGGGCAGAGGCCTCATCCCGCTGGCGGACAGCCTGGGCATAGTCTGCCAGCAGCTTGCTGTTTCCCGCCCGGATGCGGTCCAGCTGCTCCATCCACAGGGAGATCTCCAGCCCTCTGAGCTCATCCCGAAGGAGCAGATACTTCTTCGCCTTCTCGGCCTGCTCCCGAAGAGGCTCCAGCTGCAGCTCCAGCTCGGCAATTTTATCGTTGATGCGCACCAGGTTTTCCTCCGTGCGCTCCAGGCGGCGTTCGGACTCTTCCTTCCTGTGGCGGAACTTGGAGATTCCGGCGGCCTCCTCAAAGATCTCCCGGCGGTCCTGGCTCCTGACGGAGAGGATTTCATCAATGCGGCCCTGGCCGATGATGGAGTAGCCCTCCCTGCCCAGGCCGGTGTCCATAAACAGCTCGTTCACGTCCCGAAGGCGGCAGGAGCGGCGGTTGATATAATATTCGCTTTCGCCAGAACGGTAATACCGGCGGGTAATCATAATTTCCGTTTCATCCAGAGGAAAAATCCCCTGGGAGTTGTCCAGCACCAGGCTGACCTCGGCATAACCGGTCTGCTTTCTCACCAGGGTGCCCCCGAAGATCACATCCTCCATCTTCCCCCCCCGGAGGGCCTTGGAAGACTGCTCCCCCATGACCCAGCGGATGGCGTCGGAAATATTCGATTTTCCGCTGCCGTTGGGGCCCACGATGGCAGTGATGTCCTCACCAAAGGTGAGGACGGTCTTATCCGGGAAGGATTTGAATCCCTGGATTTCCAGCGATTTTAAATACAAAAAACGCACCTCAATCTTTTTTGTATGAGCACATACAAATCCTATGATAACATCTTATTATATCAATCCAAAAAATAGATTGCAACTAAATCTTGGTATTT
>CAYLVH010000039.1:0-16059 GCA_964387095.1 uncultured Oscillospiraceae bacterium | reverse complement strand
GAGATGATCTCCCGCAGGAAGATTTCCTTGTGGGTGTAAATTGAGTTGATCATCATGTCCAGCAGGCGCTTGGACTCCGCTTTGAACTGTTTCTTTGCCATGTTTTTTGCCTCCATATATTTTCATTTTAGTTTAAACGATGAGAATTAGCACTCGATATAACTGAGTGCTAATATACTATACAGCAATTTGCAAAAAAAAGCAAGAGAATTCATAGAAAAGTTACAATTTTTGAAAAAGAGTGCTAAAAGAACCGCCGCAGAAAATGCTACGGCGGTTCATTCTGTGCAGACTGTGTTATTTCGGCTGGGATCCGGCAGCCATGCTGCCCAGATCGAAGTCACTGGTCAAGCCGTCCTGGGCCATCATCTGTTCCAGAACAGCAATATCGCTGGTGATGTCCATGCGGTCACCGGCGTACAGCTGATCCAACTGGGTTTCAAAGCCTCTGACCACCTTGTCCATCATCTTCTCGATGCGGAGGCGGGTCTCGGTGATATTACGGCCCTGGATGGATTGCTTTTCCATGTCCGCATAGGCGTTGAGGATTTTCAGCGTCGTGGGCAGATAGTAGGAGAGGAAGGAATGGAGCTGAGGGCCCTTTTCCGGATGCTTTTTCTGATACCGTAGGATTTGGCGGGTGATCTCCTCAATGCGGTCAATCTGAGCCGACAAATGGGGATCCGGAATCTCATCGTTGACGCGGCGGATCTCTTTAAGCAGCGCGGCGGAGGGGTCCTCCTCTTGGGCCGCCTGGGCAGAAGCCCTGGCTCGGTTTTCTACCTCTTTGGCGCCGGCGGTGTTGAGAATCAAATGTTGGGAGGCCAGATCCAGATAGGCGTTGGAGTCAAAGGCGCCCTTTTCCAGCAAAACGGTCAAATCGTCGCAGAGATCCTGGAATTGTGTGCTGGTGGCATTGGCAAGATGGCGCAGGCTGACGGCGTTCTGATTTCCGATGATGGCGAAGTATTCCCGATACTTACGGGCCTTCTTTGTCTTCCGGTGCCCAATATACATCAGTGCGCCGCCCACCGCCATCAAGAAGAAGAACGCATTTAAATCCGAAATCAGTTCCAGGACCATGCCATAGGAAATCATCCATAGGGCATCAATCAACTGTAGAATTCCCAAAACGATATCCATGGCCAATATTATCGAGCCGCCGGTGAACAGACCTTTTCCCACCTTGGGACTGATGAGCTTGGCAACCCGGCGCATGCGCTTGGATTTTTTGGCAGATTGGTAGCGGTTCTGCTGAACGTTCCGGGGCTCCGGCTGAGGCTGGAAGTCATAGGAATTTTGGCTGCGCTGCCTGTCGGTTTCCCATACTTGCTGCCACTGCTGGCGGGTACGCGTCCATTTGTCACGGCTGCGGGAGCCTTGCTTGGACTCAAACATTTTATATAATTTAATAGCGGTCAGCGGTCAGAATTAAACCCAACGGCCAAAAGATGCAAAACGCAATGAGAATGCCGATCCACTGACCGATGTTATTATTCTCGTCATTTCCGCGATTTGATGACATAAGAACCTCCATGGAAAGCGAATGCTATTAATATTATACAATAAATTCCCGATAAAGCAAAGTGTTCTCCGAATATATTGCAAAAAAAATAAAACCAGGTATAATATATACACCCGCTTCATACCTATAATCATGGGCACATTTGAATTGGAGGATGAACATGGCTAAAATAAAAACAAGAAGGCAGAAGGGCAGGGCAAGACAGGGAAAAACCATCGCTTTGTGCGTGGGTTTGGGTGTTGCCGTGGTTGCCTGCGGCTATGGTGTGCTTTGCGTCAAGGCAAATGCGGAAGTCCTTCTGCCGAACACGTATGTGCTGGGGGTTAACCTGGGGGGTATGACCTGGGAAGAGGCGGCATCCACCCTCCAGCAACAGGTCCTGGAGGACTATGCAAATGAGACGCAGACTGTCACGGTGGCGGAGGAGGCCGTGGAGCTGAACGTGGCCGGACTGGTCCGGGTTGACCCTGATCTGGCCGTGGACAAGGCCTTTGCGGAGAGCCAGCCGGGCAGCTTCCTCTCTGGCGGCATTGCCTATTTGAAGGCGCTGACCGTTGGAACCACCGTAGATGTCAGCGAAGCGGTGGAGTTTCTCCAGCTGGATCAGGCCCTTTCCGATCTGTCGGAGGCCATTGTTGCCACGAACCAGGCGGCGGTGCCGACTACTTATGAACTGACGGATACCCAGATCGTGTTTACCAAGGGTGTTTCCGGCTGGTCTGTGGATGAGGAGCAGCTCAAGACGGAGATCCTGGCCGCCCTGATGGAAGGCCATTTTGAACGTATGATTCAGTGCCCGCTGATCCTGGCAAAGCCTGAGACCTTTGACCTGCAAGGGGTCTATGATGAAATCTATGCCGACCCGGTGGACGCAAGCTGCAATCCTGATGGCAGCATTGCCAGCTCCGTACAGGGGGTCAGCTTTGATTTAGAGGAGGCACAGCTCCTCCTAGACGCCGCTGAGGAGGGCAATCAGGTGGCTATTGACCTGTCCCTGACCGATCCTGAGATCACCACGGAAAAGCTGAATGAATTGATCTTCCGGGATCTCCTGGGTTCTGCCAGCTCCACCGTGGGTGGTTCCTCCAGCCGCCGCTCCAACGTGGCCAAGGTGGCGGAATATGTCACTGGGACCATCCTGAATCCCGGAGAGACCTTCTCCTATAATGACGTGGTGGGGGAGCGCACAGTAGCGCGGGGCTTCAAGGAGGCACCATCATACGTCTCTGGCGAGACAGTGAACACCGTGGGGGGTGGCGTCTGCCAGGGATCTTCCACCATCTATCTAGCCGCCCTGCGGGCCAATATGGAGATCGTGGAGCGCCATGCCCATTCCTATATCTGCTCATATATGCCCTATGGCCAGGATGCCACCGTTTCTTACGGCAGCCTGGACTTCCAGTTCCGCAACGATACTGATTATCCCATCAAGATTGTCATGTCCTACGCGGACTCTGAATTGACGGTTTCCATCTACGGAACCAATCTGACTGGCAACTATGTGGAGATCACAAACCAGGTTAATTCCACCACCGCATATCAGACCGTATACGAAAATACCACCGAGCTGGCAGCGGGGGAAACCAAGACTAAAACCACTGGCTATAACGGTATGAGCGTTACGGTTTATCGGAACATCTATGATGCCGATGGGAACCTCATCTCCTCGGAAGTGGAGAACAACACCACCTATCGTGTCCGGAACAAGGTGGTTCTGGTGGGGGTGGCGCCGGCAAAGACAGAGACGCCTGCCGCCTCGGAATCCCCCAATGCTTCGGAATCCCCTGTGGTTTCAGAGTCCACTGCGGCTTCGGAGTCTCCCGCGGTTTCCGAATCACCGGCGCCCTCTACCCCTGTTGAAGAGCCTGCTGCCCAGGAAAGTCCGGCGTCATCCGAGTCTACAGAGAGCGAATAAATAACAAGGAGTATCAAATCTATGTTCCAGGGTTTTACACCGGAAACCAACGAATTTTTGTGGGGCATCCGCCTGAATAACAGCCGGGAGTGGTTCATGCCCCACAAGCCCATCTATGTGGAGAAGGTCTATAAGCCCCTCAAGGAGCTGGCCTATGAGGTGCAGGACCACATGATCCGGGAATTCCCAGAGCGCCAATTCAACTGCAAGGTCACCCGGATTTATCGGGATGTCCGCATCCCCAGAAAGGATGGCCCCTATAAGACCAGCTTATGGTTTTCCCTGCGGGCGCCGGGGATGGAGTGGAGGATTTCTCCCTGCCTTTATTTTTCCATTGAAGGCCCGGGCTATTCCACCGGCATGGATTTTTATTGCGGCAGGCCGGCGATTATGGAGGAATACCGGCAGGAGATTCTGCGGGATCCCAAGCCCCTGGAGAAGCTGGCCAGGAAGCTGAACAGCCAGGAGCTTTTTGAGCTGGAGGGCCCGGAGTACAAGCGAAGCAAGGGCCAGGTGAGCCAGCTGCTTCAGCCCTGGTTCAATCGGAAGAGCCTGGCGGTCAGCAGCTACCGGGAACCGGAGGGCAGCAAGCTTTATACGCCGGAGTTGGTGGAGGAGGTCGTCTCAGCCTTCCGCTGGTTGCTACCCTTCTATGATTACTTTGCCAAATTCAAGGGGGAATAAGATAACCGCCGGCGGGTTTTCCTGCCGGCGGTTAAATTGTCGTATAGCTTCCGGAGAGCCAGCTTTTTCCGCCTGCTCACATTTTTCCCTTGGAGAAGGGGCGGTCCAGGGAGAGGGCCAGCTCATAGCGGCTGTACAGATAGAATGCGAAGTCCGCCCGATCCACCGAGGCGCTGCGGCGCAGGAAGCTGGTTTTCAAGTCGTGGATGCGGACGCGGTCCAGGCCGTCGGCGTCCTTGAGCAGCTGAGCCAGCACTAAGGTACGGGGATAGTCGGCGGGATGATAGCTTTTTAGGGTTTCCTCCAAGACGTTGTCCTTTCGGGAGTGGGCATCCACGGCGGCTTGGAGCATGATTAGCTCCTGGCCGGTCTGGCCGGTCAGCTCGCCAATCACCTGAGCTGAGCGGTGCCCGTGCTCTTCGTCATACCAGTCATTAATTCGTCCAACATCGTGATAGGCGCATGCGTCCAGCAGGAGGGCAGTGTCCGGTTCATCCAGGCCCTCGGCCATGGCACAGAACGCGCCGTGGAGCATCGTGCGCTCAATATGGCCCTCCCCGTGAACCAGGCTGGTGTAAAGGGTCTTTCGGTTCAGGCTATCCAGCGCATGGGTCAGCAAGGGCCAGTATTTCCAGGACTGCACCTGATCCATCAGGGGCTGGAAGATGTCCCACTGGTTTTTCCGAATAAGCTGCTGCAAAACGCTGGAATCTGCCATGATATCGCACTCCTGTAAAAAAGTAGAATAAGCCCCTAGAGGAAGGCTCTGCAAACTTATTTTACCATAGGGAGAGAGCGGAAACAAGAAAAAACAGCGGCTGCCCTTAACGGGATCCTGCACTAATTCTTTTCAGGGTGGGCACTAATGGCTTGGCCAGAATGGCAGTCACAACAATTTTCAGGGCATCGTAGGGGAGGAAGGGGATCATACCCGCCCAGAGAATCCCGGAGATGGACATCCCCTGGCCCAGGTAGACGTTGAGGATCAGGGCCATGTAGGGCATGCCTATGAGATAGATCGCCGCCAGACCTGCAATGCAGGACAGGACAACCCGGATGAAGGAGGCTCTTTTTTGGGTCAGCATGCCAACCACCCAGGCGGCGGGGATGTAGCTGAGCAGGAAGCCGAAGGAGGGCACGAAAATATAACTGAAACCGCCGCCCTGGGTGAAAATGGGTAAACCCACCAGGCCCAGGCCTACATAGACGATCTGGGAGAGCATGGAATATTTCGGCTCCAGGAGGACGCCGGCCATAAAGACAAAGAACACCTGGAGGGTAAAGGCTGACCAGGGGGTGGGGATTTTGATAAAGGCCCCGACTGCGGTCAGGGCTGCAAAGAGGGCGGTCAGGGTGAGCTGCTTGGTGGGGATTCTCTTTTTCACAGTTGGAAACCTCCGGAATAATTGTAAACTAAAACCTGCTGTTTGGTTTACAATACATTACTGCAAAATCGCTTTATTGTCAACTCTATTTTGAAAAAGATTTACAATTTGGAAAAAGCGGCCTATAATAGAGCCAAAATGGAAGGAGGACGAAAGGCATGAGCAAACAGAAGGTGCTGTCTCTCTTGAAGGAGGCTCGGGGGGCCTATCTCAGCGGGGAGCGCATGAGCGAGCTGCTGGATATCAGCCGGGCGGCCGTGTGGAAGGCCATTGAGGGCCTGCGCCAGGAGGGGTATGAGATCCATTCTGTGACACGGAGGGGCTATCAGCTTGTGGCGTCCCCCAACCGGTTGACGGAAGGGGAGATTTTGCCCTATCTGAAGAGCCAGTATGCCAAAGAGCATTTGATCTGCCTGGAACAGGTGGACTCCACCAATACCTATGCAAAAAAACTGGCCATGGACGGGGGAGCGGACCGCACGGCCATTGTGGCAAATGAGCAGACCGGCGGCCGGGGCCGCCTGGGGCGGAGCTTTCAGTCCCCCAAGGACGCAGGGATTTACCTGACTATGCTATACCGCCCGGACATCTCCCCCATGGAGGCGGTAAACCTGACCGCATATGTAGCGGTTGCCGTCTGCGAGGGCATCGAGGCCGCCTGCGGTGTGCGGCCTGGAATCAAGTGGACGAATGACATCGTGTTGGGGGGCAAAAAGCTGGCCGGAATTCTGACGGAGATGTCTGTGGAAGGGGAGTCCGGAAAGCTGCAATCTCTCGTCACTGGCATCGGGATCAATGTCTGCCAGCGGAAGGAGGACTTCCCGGAGGAGTTGCAGGAGATCGCCACCTCCCTGGTCATTGAGACCGGAAAGACGGTCAGCCGGGGACAGCTGACCGGGGAGCTGATCAATTCCCTGGAGCGGATGTATAATGCCTGGCTCCGGGGCGGCGGAGATTATTGGGAGCGCTACCGCCGAAACTGCCTGACCATCGGGAGGGAGGTCCGCCTGCTTCGCCGTGGCGGGGAGGAGCAGGCGGTGGCCGAGGATATCAACCAGGATTTTGGGCTGATCGTCCGGCATCTGGACGGCAGACGGGAGACCGTGACCTCCGGGGAGGTCTCAGTTTGGGGTCTGTGTGGCTATTTGTGAGAATAGCAATGAAAATAGAGATGAAAAACCACCGGAGGCAAGAGAGGCGTCTGGTGGGTATTGAAACTGTATTCCGATATATCAATTACTCAAACTGGATTATTCAATAGCGCAGTAGTTACCCTGTTGATGAGAATTTTTAAGCAATCGGAGCGATCAGAATCTTTCCTGTACCACGATAAACATTAACCAAACCTTCGCCAGAAGCAGCAGATATAGTGATCAAGCATTTTGTGGGTGTATCCCAAATTCTGTGTAAACTCCATACATCTGAATGGAGTTGGCTGTTATGGCAATTGGTGAGAGAATCCATTTTTTCCGCACTTTGCAGGGCATGACACAGAAATACCTCGGTGTGGCGCTGGGTTTCCCGGAGAAATCCGCTGATACCGGTTAAAGGGCAAGGACACTGACCGGCTGCATGAGATGCTGTACACTAGGAGGCAAGCCGCTGCCATGCTTGAAAAGGGCGAGATTTCCAAAGAGGACTATGACATAAGTGAATTGTCACCTCTATTGCAAACAAAAAACGAAAAAATTTTTATAGAACGCAAAAAGAGCTAACTGACTTCATCAAAAATCAGGTGGCTCTTTTCTTCTGAATAATGAAAAACTGTTGCCAAATCGTTGCCAGCTTGAAGGTTGATTTCAGAAGTTGTCACTTATAGATGAAATATCTTTCACATTTCCGGATATTTAGAGTGAAATAGCATCATATAATCCCACTTCTAACCCGTCGAACTTATTCGAACTCTATTGTAGCCGGGGGCTTGCTGGTACAGTCGAAAAACACGCGATTGACATGCTTGACCTCATTTACGATTCGATTGGTTGCGTTATTCAGCACTTCCCAGGGAATGGGGGTAGCCTCAGCGGTCATGAAGTCGGTGGTGGTAACCGCGCGGAGGGCGATGGCATAATCATAGGTGCGCTTATCGCCCATGACACCCACGGAGCGCATATTGGTCAGGGCGGCAAAATATTGGCTGGGAGCCAGGCCGGCCTTGCCGATTTCCTCACGCCAAATGGCGTCTGCGTCCTGAACAATCTTGACCTTCTCCTCAGTAACCTCACCAATGATTCGGATTGCCAGGCCGGGGCCGGGGAAGGGCTGTCGGGAAACCAGGTACTCAGGCAGACCCAACTCGCGGCCGGCCTGACGAACCTCATCCTTGAACAGGTTGCGCAGAGGCTCCACGATCTCCTTGAAGTCCACATAGTCAGGCAAACCGCCCACATTGTGATGACTCTTGATTACAGTGCTTTCACCGCCCAGGCCAGACTCCACCACATCGGGGTAGATGGTGCCCTGAGCCAGATAATCCACCCGGCCAATCTTTTTGGCTTCCTCTTCAAAGACTCGGATGAACTCCTCGCCAATGATCTTTCTCTTCTTCTCAGGCTCGTTGACGCCGGCCAGCTTATCATAGTAGCGCTGGCGGGCATTGACACAGACGAAATTGATGTCGAAGCGGCCATTGCCGGGGCCAAATACAGAGCAGACATCTTCCATCTCGTTCTTGCGGAGCAAACCGTGATCCACAAAGACACAGGCCAGCTGCTTGCCAACTGCTTTAGCCAGCATAGCGGCCAAAACGGAGGAATCCACGCCGCCGGATAGGGCACAGAGCACCTTCCCGTTTCCAATCTTTTCCCGAAGAGCTTGGATGCTGTTTTCCACAAAGGAGTCCATTTTCCAGTCGCCAGCACAACCGCAGACGTTATAGACGAAGTTATTTAGCATCTTGGTGCCCTCTGCAGTGTGGAGGACCTCAGGGTGGAACTGAACAGCATATAGCTTCTTTTCCCTGTTCTCAGCGGCGGCCACAGGGCAGTTGGCGGTGGTGGCGACGATCTCAAAACCGGGGGCCGCCTGCTCGATATAGTCATTGTGGCTCATCCAGCAGATGGTGGAGGGCTGAACCCCCTGGAAAATGGGGGAAGCGGTGTTCACGTCCACCAACGTCTTGCCATATTCCCGCTCTGGCGCCTGGCAGACGCGGCCGCCCAGCAGATGCATAATCAGCTGACTGCCGTAGCAGATGCCCAAAATAGGTACGCCGCTGTTAAAGATAGCGGGATCAATGGTTGCAGCGTCATCAGTATAGACGCTGTTGGGACCGCCGGTTAAAATAATACCCTTGGGATTTTTAGCAAGAACCTCCTCCATGCCGGAACGATAGGACATAATTTCGCAGTAGACATTGCATTCCCGGACCCGGCGGGCAATCAGCTGATTATACTGTCCGCCGAAGTCCAGAACAATAATGAGTTCGTGCTCCATAATGATTTTTTCCTTTCTCAATTCTTTTAAGAACAGGGGAGGACCCTCTGCCCCCGCCTGTATTTTCATCTCGTCAGATCGTGGTGACGTCGATGGGGACCAGGTCAGCGGAGCGGGAGAACTCCCGGACGGTCAGCATGGCCTGTGCGGTGTCAACTGCGGTGACGCAGGGGACAGAGTGCTCCACGGCGCAGCGGCGGATCTTGAAGCCGTCAGACTGCATGGACTCGTGGAATTTTGCAGGCGTGTTGATGATCAGGTCCACGGACCCGGAGCGGATCATATCCTCAATGTTGGGATGGCCTTCACTGATGCGGTTGACCTCCGTGGCCTCCACGCCATTCGCGTTTAGATAGGCGCAGGTGCCCTTGGTAGCCAGAATTTCGATGCCCATTTCCTGGAATCCCCGGGCAATGGAGGTGATCTCCCCCTTGTCTTCGTCCTTGACGGTGACAATGATGCGGCCGCCCTTCTTGGCCACCTTCATGTTCGCGCCCTTAAAAGCCTTCAGCAGAGCTTGGGGATAGGTATCCGCAATGCCCAGACACTCGCCGGTGGACTTCATCTCGGGACCCATAGCGATGTCCACCTCATTCAGCTTTTCGAAGGAGAAGACAGGCATCTTCACAGCATAGTAATTTGCCTCGGGGTAAATGCCGGTGCCATATCCCATATCCTTCAGCTTCTCTCCCAGCATGATGCGGGTGGCCAGCTCAATGATGGGTACGCCGGTGACTTTGGAAATATAGGGGATGGTACGGGAGGAGCGGGGATTAACCTCGATGACGTAGATGTCATCATCGTACAGGATATACTGCGCGTTGATCAGACCGATGACGCCCAGCTCCTTTGCCATGTTGTAGGTGTCCCGCAGGATGATCTCCTTGTGCTTCTCCTCCAGATGCAGGGGCGGATAGACAGAGATAGAGTCGCCGGAATGGATGCCGGCGCGCTCAATGTGCTCCATAATACCGGGGATGAGAATGCTCTCTCCGTCGAATACACCATCCACCTCGATCTCTCGGCCCATCAGGTACTTATCCACCAGGATGGGGTGTTCCTGAACGGTCATATTGATGACCTTCATAAAGTCCACAATGTTGTGGTCGGAGTAAGCGATTTCCATACCGGCGCCGCCCAGAACATAGGAGGGGCGAACCAGTACAGGATAGCCCAGCTCATTGGCGGCCTTCAATGCCTCTTCAGTGGTGAAGATCGTGGTGCCCTTTGCCCTGGGAATGTTGCACTTGGTGAGAACCTCGTCAAAGCGTTCCCGGTCCTCTGCGGCGTCAATGCCCTCGGCGGAAGTGCCCAGAATGGGGACGCCCATCTCGGTCAGGGCCTTGGCCAGCTTGATGGCGGTCTGGCCGCCGAACTGAACCACAGCGGCCCAGGGCTTTTCCAGCTCCACAACGCCCTGAACATCCTCGGGGGTCAAAGGTTCGAAGTATAGGCGGTCTGCGATATCGAAGTCAGTGGAGACCGTCTCAGGGTTGTTGTTGATGATGATCGTCTCGCAGCCCAGTTTTTTCAGGGCCCAGACAGAGTGGACGGAGCAATAGTCGAACTCGATTCCCTGACCGATGCGGATGGGGCCGGAGCCAAGAACCAGAACCTTTTTCTGACTGCTGGAAGGAATGGATTCGTTTTCCTTGTCGTAGCAGGAATAGTAGTAAGGCGTCTCTGCGTCAAATTCGGCGGCGCAGGTATCAACCATCTTGTAGGCGGGGATAATGCCGTACTCCTCCCGCTTCGCCTTGATCTCTGGCCTGGAGATGCCGGTGAGGAAAGCGATATAGGAGTCGGCAAAGCCCATTTCCTTGGCCATCTGCATGGTCTGACAGTCAGGCATACCGTTGCCGCGGAGTTTGTCCTCCATGTCAATAATCATCTGGAAACGATCCAAGAACCACATATCCACCTTTGTGATATGATAGATCTCTTCCTTGGAGATCCCCTTGCGCAGGGCTTCCGCGATGACAAAAATGCGCTCGTCGCTGATATTTTTTAGCATGTCCTCCAGCTCATACTTGGGGGTGTCCACCAACTTATCCAGGCGCAGGCAGTGGACATTCAGCTCCAGGGAGCGGATGGCCTTCATCAGGGCGCCCTCGAAGGAGTTGGCGATTGCCATGACCTCGCCGGTGGCCTTCATCTGGGTGCCCAGTGTACGGCTCGCAGAGGTAAATTTGTCAAAGGGCAGTCGGGGGATTTTCAGGACACAGTAGTCCAGCGTGGGTTCGAAGCAGGCTGTGGTTTTGCCGGTGACGGCGTTCTTGATCTCGTCCAGGGTGTAGCCCAGGGCAATCTTGGCGGCCACCTTTGCGATGGGATAGCCGGTGGCCTTGGAGGCCAGGGCGGAGGAGCGGGAGACACGGGGATTGACCTCAATGACAGCGTATTCAAAGGAGTCGGGATTCAGGGCGAACTGGCAATTGCATCCGCCTTCGATTTCCAGGGCGGAAATGATATCCAGAGCGGCGGTGCGCAGCATCTGAAACTCCTTGTTTGCCAGGGTCTGGGTGGGAGCCACAACGATGGAATCCCCGGTATGGACGCCCACGGGATCAATGTTTTCCATGGAGCAGATCTGGATGACGTTGCCTGCGGAGTCACGCATGACCTCAAACTCGATCTCCTTCCAGCCGGAGATGCAGCGCTCCACCAGGATCTCGCCCACCCGGGAGGCGTAAATCCCGCGAGCGGCGATCTCCCGGAGGGAGGCCTCGTCATAGGCGATGCCGCCGCCGGTGCCTCCCAGGGTGTAGGCAGGCCGGACGATGACAGGGTAGGAGATGGAGTTGGCGAAGTTCACAGCATCCTCCACCGTGTTGACCACCACAGAGGTGACACAGGGTTGGTTGATGGATTCCATGCAGTCCTTAAAGCCCTGACGATCCTCGGCCTTCCGGATGGAATCCGCCGAGGTGCCCAGCATCCTGACGTTGTACTTTTCCAGGATACCCTGCTCATGGAGTGCCATAGCCAGGTTCAGACCCACCTGGCCGCCCAGAGTGGGGAGGATGGAGTCGGGACGCTCCGCGGCGATGATCTGCTCCAGAGAAGCCACATTCAAAGGCTCGATATAGACATGATCGGCAATATCCTTGTCGGTCATGATGGTGGCGGGATTGGAGTTGACCAGGACAACCTCAATGTTCTCCTCCTTCAGGGCGCGGCATGCCTGGGTGCCTGCGTAGTCAAACTCTGCGGCCTGACCGATGACGATGGGGCCAGAACCGATCACCAGTACTTTTTTGATATTCGGATTCTTAGGCATTCTCTTCAGCCTCCTTTGTGCGCTTGTCGTCGATCATTTCCAGAAACTTGTCAAATAGATATTCGGTATCCTTGGGGCCGGGGTTTGCCTCCGGGTGGAACTGAACGGTGAAAATGTGCTTGTTCTTGTATTCTAAGCCCTCACAGGTGCCGTCGTTGACATTGACATGGGAAACGGTGGCGATCTCAGGATTGACGGTCTCACTCTGCACCACATAGCCGTGATTCTGGGAGGTGATAAACACCCGGCCGGCCCGGATGTCCCGGACGGGGTGATTTGCGCCCCGATGGCCATAGGCCAGACGGCAGGTGGTGGCGCCGGTGGCCAGTGCCATCAGTTGGTGGCCCAGGCAGACGGCGAAGATGGGGATGTCAGAGTCATACAGCTTCTTGATCTCTGCGATGACCTCCGCATTGTCGGCGGGATCTCCGGGGCCGTTGGAGAGCATGATACCGTCGTAGCCGCCGGTTAGGATCTCTTCAGCCTTGGTGTTGTAGGGGAGAAGGGTCACATTACAGCCCCTTGCGTTCAGGCAGCGGGTCATATTGACCTTCTCACCGAGATCCAGCAGGGCGATATGATGGCTTGGGTTTTCCACGGGAAAGTACTGGACAGACTTGGTGGAAACGCGTTCTACGGTGCCCTGAACGCGATAGGACTTGATTTTTGCCTGCGCTTCCTCAACAGAAAAATTCTCCGCGCAGGTGATCATGCCGTTCATGGTACCCTGATTGCGGAGGATTTTTGTGATAGCACGGGTGTCAATACCCTGAATACCAACAATATTGTATTTTTTCAAATAATGATCAAGGGTGTCCTCGTTGCGGAAGTTGCTGCCCCGGGGAGAGAGATGACGGACAATAAATGCCTCAGGCCACGCCTGAATGGATTCATTGTCAAAACTGTTGACGCCGTAATTACCAATGAGAGGATAGGACATAACAATTCCCTGACCAGCATAAGAGGGATCTGTCAAAACCTCCTGATAACCTACCATGGATGTGTTGAAAACCATTTCACAGATGCGGTCTTCGGAGCTGCCAATGCTTTCGCCAACAAAGACCTGACCATTTTCCAAAATCAAGGTCGCTTTCATGTTAGATATCCCGCCTTTCCTTCTATTTTGGCAAACGGGCAAGCCCTTGCGCAGACCAGCCCATTTCTAGTTAATTTTACATGAAAGTGACAGAAAACGCAAGAGGTGTTTTCCGCCTAAATTTGATGGGATTTGTTGGATTGTTTTGATATATGAATGATTTTGCTGAATTTTGCGTATACTGGATTTTGACAAAGGGGGAGAGACAATGGCAACTGCGATGATCCGGACAGTGTTGATTTATCTCATATTGATTGCGGGAATTCGGCTGATGGGAAAGCGCCAGGTGGGGGAGCTGGAGCCCTCTGAGCTGGTTCTAGCATTGCTTATCAGCGATCTGGCGGTGGTGCCCATGCAGGATTTTGGCGTTCCGCTGCTGGCAGGAATCATTCCCATTATCACCCTCTTGAGTATTACCATGATCCTCTCCGTAGTGGCCATGAAAAATATTCGGATCCGAAAGATGCTCTGCGGAACCCCCACCATCGTGGTCCGGAATGGGAAGCTACTGCCCCGGGAGATGAATAAGGTCCGCATGTCCATTGACGAGCTGATGGAGGAGCTGCGGCTCCAAGGCGTCACAGATTTTCAAACGGTGAAATATGCCATTCTGGAAACCAGCGGCCAGGTCTCCGTGTTGCTTTATCAGAATGAGCAGCCTGTCACTGCGGCCCAAATGCGGGCCAATCCGGTGGAGACGGGCCTTCCCATCATCCTGATCAGCGATGGACAGCTCATGGAGGAGCATTTGAAGTGGCGGGGGCTAGAGCAAAAGTGGCTGGAGAAGCAACTGAAGAAGTATGGCTTTAAGAGTTATAAAGAGGTGTTCCTGATGACCATTGATGAGCAGGATCAGGTTTATATTGTTCCGAAGGAGGAGTCTGAGCTTTGAAACGAGTTATCATTGCGGCTCTGATCCTCCTGTTTACGCTTGCGACCTCCATTGGGAGCGGGATCTATCTAAACCACAGCACAAATAAGGTGGTGGCGATTCTGGAAGAGACAAAGACCGCCATAGAGCAGGAGGATTGGGAATCGGCACTTACCTTGACCGAGGAAGCAAGGCAGCGTTGGATGGACACAGACTTCTTTCATCATCTCATTCTGAAGGCTGATTCGATAGAGAGTATTTCCATTGACTTCCGGGAGCTTCAGCAATTTTTGCGGCACCGCGATCAAACGGAGTCTGCTGCCAGCTCCAGCTGCCTGACGGAACGGCTCCGCATGACGGCATATAAGGAGCAGTTCCGCCTTGAAAACATTTTCTAAGGCAGGGTGTCCTGGTTCTGGTACTCATATTCGAAGGAGGCTCGGATTGATTCAAAAGAGAAAATGGTGCGTGCGTTTTGCTGAAAGTGATAGGTTGCGCGGCAGCAGGTGCTTTCGTGAACGGTTCGGTTCATTGTGCCGCTTACCGGCGCAAAGAGGGGATGCGGGTGTTTTTCCATCAGCTTGGCGGAGAAAATTGTGTTGCCCTATACGCCGGTTACAGTGTGTTTCATGCTGATCACACTGTGCCGGCATTCCATAAATGGAGATTTGAAATCAGGAACGGCAGATTGAAAACAGATCAGACTAGGATCATCGGCACGCTGTGCCGGTTTTCCTGGCTTTTTTGCGTTCTGTTTGCGTTGGAACCTTGTCTGGACAATATTTCAAATGGCATTCTTTTGTGCTATAATATAGCAAACGGGAGAATTGAAGGAGGTGCAAGGGTATGGGCAAACTGGAGGTACAAATCCGTTGCAAAGTCCCCGGTGAAGCTACCGGAATCATTACCCGAAACAGCTTCTGTGATGTCTGTCCTCCCGGCCCCAACTGCGGCGCCATCTGCTATGTGAAGGATGGTAAAATCCTGAAAATTGAGAGCATGGAGGCGCACCCCACCAGCCGCGGCCTGTGTCAATGCCTGCCTGTGTTCGCGCCTGTCCCACCGGCGCACTGACCTGGCATTGGGGGGAGAATTCCGAATCCCCTTCTTCCCTGGGGAGACTGCATGAAAGCTGGAATGTGCGGAATGTATATTGACATGAAAGGGATGTCATCAAACGGCACCCTATGAATTTTAGGAGGAATGAAACATGGAAACAATTAAGAAATGCATTGCTACCGATCAAGCGCCTGCGGCTATCGGCCCCTACTCTCAGGCTGTCAGCGCCGGCAATATGGTATTCCTGTCTGGCCAACTGGCCTTGGATCCTGCAACCGGCACCTTAGTCCAGGGCGGGATCCGGGAGCAGACCGAGCAGGCGCTGAAAAACATTGAGGCAATCCTGGCGAAAGCGGAGCTGACCATGGCCAATGTGATTAAGACCACGGTTTTTCTGGCGGATATCAATGATTTCACGGCAATGAATGATGTCTATGCGAAACACTTCACCGGCAGCTATCCCGCCCGCTCCGCGGTTCAGGTGGCGGCGCTGCCTAAGGGCGGGCTGGTTGAGATCGAGTGCGTTTGTGTCCGCGGTTAAGCGGGGGAAAGGACCCGTTGCAAAATGAGTCCATGAAAAAGAAAGACCGGACAGCCCCAAAGAAGACGCTTTCACTATATACCACGTAAAAAAACGCTTTGGTTTTCTGTGAGCAATTTATTTGCCGGCCCGTTTTCTTTGACCGTCTTGATCAGGCTGAAGATCACGGCCCTGATCTGGGTCCCGTCAGGCGTGCTGACAAACAGAAAATTATGTGTAGTCTCGGAAACTTAATAGAATAAGAGTAAACAGTAAGAAGAATCGACAC
>CAYLVH010000038.1:0-16121 GCA_964387095.1 uncultured Oscillospiraceae bacterium | reverse complement strand
TTACTGGATTCTAATATGCTGCTTAGAGTCCTTTCTCAAAATTGATTTCCGTGTGTCCCGGGCGTTACAGGACATTTTATTCGATCCGGACCACCACGGAATAGCTGCCCACTGCGCCGACGCCCTCCACGTTGTTGACCAGAACGGTAGCGGGAACCGTGATCGTGCCCGTGGCGGTCGTGCTAATATCGCTTAGATCCACCGCAACTGTGATATTATCCGAGGTGACGCTGCTGATGGCTGTGTAGCTGCCTCTCAGCGTCACATTCAGATTGCCTGTGACCATCTCGGCCACGGTATCATCCGGTTTATTCAGGATGACAAAGTTGCTTGTATTGAAGTTCTGGGTTGACAAACCGCTGATGCTCACGCGAATACTTGCCTGGGTAATACCGCTCAGATTGCCCAAGCCGTCTGTTATGACGATATCCCGGGTGATCGTGGTGGAGTCAAAGATCTGGGACAGGTCGATGGATCCCAAGTCAATAGAGGTGACGTCATCCAGCTGATCATCGTCCCCGGAAATGGTGATTGTCTCGGGATCAATTTCATACTCCACATTCGCCTCTGTGGCGCCGCCCCCCTCAATAAAGGAGACGGTCAGCGGGACTGTCTTTTGCGCGTCCACCCTCAACACCGTGGTAATCATCGTCTCACTACAGGTCAAGCCCTCCTGACTGACCTCGTTCCCATTCTCATCCATCAGCTTAAAGCTGTAATCCGCCGTAATGGTGGAGGAGACGTCCGTATCGCTGACCGTGACCAGGGCGTAACTGACCTGATCCACCAGTTCCTGGGGACCGCTGATGGTCATCTGCTCCGGCGAACAGGCCAAGGTTTCAAAGTAATAGCCCTCTGCCACCGTTCCGACGAATTCAGCCTGAATCTGAACCGTCTTGGTGCTCTCGGCCACCACGTTCACTGTGATCGTGTCCGTGCTTCGGCTCAACACCGTGATGCTGGATTCCGAGACCGTCCGGGGGTAGGTAATCACATATTCCAGTTCCTGGACGCCCGCGCTGACGATCTGGGAAGTCCGGACGGTGATCTCAATGTTGTCCCGGCTCAGCTTCATAATCTCCGAACGTTTGCCGCTCAGGCGCAGGCTCACAGTCTCGCTGCTGTCGTCATGGACGATCATCAGGCCCCTGGCCTCTAAAGTATCTTCCCCTTCAAAGGTGACAGGGATATTAGTAAAGGTCATGGGAATGCTGTCATTGTTATCCCAGTCCACATAGACCCAAAAAAACACCGCAATTAGCACAGAGACAATGATGCAGACGATTCTACGTTCAAATATTTTTTTAATCATTCCTCGCCTCATCCTTTCCGCCGATAAACCACTTCAGGATCCGGCTCCTCCGGGATTTCGCCCGCATGTCCTCCATCTGCTTGGGCAGAAGCTCGTTTTTCATCACCCGCTCCAGGGTTTCCGGAGCAAGGTGCCGTTTCAGCATCCCGCCCACAGCCACGGAAATGGCGCCGGTCTCCTCGGAGACAATGGCCACCACAGCGTCAGAATGCTCGCTGATGCCGATCCCTGCCCGGTGGCGCATGCCCAAATCCCGGCTCAAATTGATATTGCCAGACAGGGGCAGCATACAGCCCGCCCCCACAATGCGGCCATCCCGGACTATGACGGCCCCGTCATGCAAAGGCGCCTTATTCCAGAACAGGTTTTTCAAAAGGGGCACGTTGATGGAGGCATCCATTGCTGTTCCGCTTTTGATGCATTCGTTCAGGGAGATGTTCCGCTCGAACACCATCAGCGCCCCCACCTTGTCCTTGGACAGATCGGCATAGGCCCGAACCGTTTGATGGATGGCGTCCTCCAATTGCACGTTTCCTCCCGTCTTTTTTCCAACAAAGCCCGTCAGGCTGATCCGCCCAACCTGCTCCAACAGCCGCCGGGCCTCCGGCTGGAACACAATAATTAACGCGATTAAGCCCAGCTCTAACATGCGGTTGAGCAGAAAACTCAGGGCTTTTAGCTGGAACAGCGAGGAAAGCAGCAAAGCCCCAAGCACGGCCACCAGCCCACGGACAATGCCGCTGCTGGCGCCGGTTCGCTGTAGCAGCCGCAATATCTTATAACTAATAAACGACAGGATGCCGATATCAATGAAGTCCTTGACCTCGATTGTCAATAAATATTGAATTGCCCGGGTTGCTATCGAAACTAAGTAATCCATTCCACACCCCCGATTTTTCCAGGCCGCTCCGGCGGGGTTCGCACCCTGCCAGAAGAACCTGTATCCCTTGCATCAAGGCACCTCCTGTGCCCCAAATTTACCGTCCCCTGCACAAATCGCAACTGCCGCATGCAGCTGCCGACAATTCGTGCAATTATAAATTATTATAGCGCATCCTTCTGGCATTCGCAAGATGGGAATTCTGACTTTTATCTTTTGACTCTTGCAAAATTTGCGCCAGGGTGCGCAAAAAAATCCGCACCTCCTCCACGGTGGAAAAGGCGGAGAAGCTGACCCGCACGGTTCCGCTTTCAAGCGTCCCCACTGTCTGGTGGGCCAGCGGCGCGCAGTGCAGCCCGGACCGCACCGCGATCCCCCGCTCCCCCAGCTCATTGCCCAGAACCTGGCAGTCCATTTTCTTCGTCCGGAAGGAGAGAACCCCCGCCTGGCCGGGTCCCGCAAAGACCTCTATTCCCTCCAGCTTCCTCAGCCCGGCGGCCAACTGCTCCTTCAGGCCTTCTTCCTGCCTGCGGATGCGCCCAGGGCGAAGGGTCTGAACGAACTTCATCCCCTGGTAAAGCCCGGCGATCCCCGGCATATTGTGAGTCCCCGCCTCCAGGCGGTCCGGAAGGTATTCCGGCATCTCCGGGTTCATGGAGTCACTCCCTGTGCCGCCGGTGATCAACGGCGTAACCTGGGTCCTGCGGCAGAGCAGCAGGCCGATCCCCTGGGGCCCATAAAGGCCCTTGTGTCCTGGCATGGCCACAAAATCCGCGCCCCAGCTCTCAAACCGGATGGAATATGCCCCGGCTGCCTGGGAGGCGTCCACAATCAGGGGCACCCCCCTCTCCCGGCAGAGTGCGGCCATTTCCCCGATGGGCAGAACATAGCCGAACACATTGGACACATAACACAGGATCACCGCGTCATAGCTTTCATCCAGGTTTTCCGCCAGCATCCGGAGCATTTCCTTCGGTTCAAACAGCTTCCCCGCCAGCACAGTGGCAGTTACATCCGGGATGCTTTCCAGGGTCCTGGTCACCGCGTTGTGCTCATAGCCGGAGATCAGCACCCTTCCCTCTGGCTTCACCAGGCTCCGAATGGCAATATTCAGACCATGGGTGGCGTCGGAGGTGAAGATCACCTGTTCTGGCTCCTCCACCTCAAAGAGCTCGCAGGCCAGCTTCCTGCATTGATAGGCCACGTCCCCCGCCGCCGCCGAGGTGGAATATCCTCCCCGGCCCGGGCTGCTGTAGTGGCTAACAGCATATTTCACAGCGATGCCCACCTGGGGCGGCTTTCGCAGGGCAGTGGCAGCGTTGTCCAGATAGATCAAAGCTCTACCTCCCGGAACTCTCCGTCGGCATCCCCCAGAAACACCTTGACTGGCGACAGTCCCTCTTCATTCAGCCGAATCAAAGCCTGGTTCAGCTTTTTTTCCGGGATTCTCACCGCGTAGCTGCATCCGCCGGAGGAAATCAGCTTTGGTGCGCGAAGGATTGAACCCCGGATTCCGTCTTTCTGCAGTGCAACCGCCGTTCGCTGTGCATAGGTCAGTGAACGGCAAATAATATAATAAATACGAAAACATAGAAGCCTCCATCATACTCTTCTCTTAAATTGGGCGGCTTATGTTCGCATCGTTTCGACATGCAAACGCCCCTCAGACCATCCTATGCTCCGAGAGGCATTTCCGAACCTGATTATTCTCCATAGAGCAGGGCCACCGCATGGGCGGAGATCCCCTCCCCCCGGCCGGTGAAGCCCAGCTGTTCTTCTGTGGTTGCTTTGACGTTGACCTGGTCCAGGGCGATGCCCAGCACCTCCGCGATCCGGGCGGTCATCCGGGGAATATAGCCCATCAGCTTGGGCCGCTGTGCAATGACTGTGGCGTCCACATTGCCCACCTGCCACCCCCGCTCCTCCAGCAGCTCCCGGGTGCGCGCCAGCAGGACCATGCTGTCAATCCCCTCATAGGCGGGATCGTCATCCGGAAAGGCACGGCCGATATCCCCCATGGCCGCCGCTCCGAACAGGGCGTCCATGATGGCATGCACCAGCACATCCGCGTCCGAATGGCCCAGGAGGCCCTTCTCATAGGGAATCTCCATGCCCCCCAAAATCAGCTTCCGGCCCTCCACCAGCTTATGTACGTCATAGCCGTGTCCGATTCTCATTCCAATTCCTGACATGCCGAGATCCCCTCTCCGGTGACCAGGTCAATGGGGGTGGTCACCTTAATATTTTCGTATGCCCCCTGGGTCAGCGTCACCGACATGCCGATGCGCTCCACCACAGAGCAATCGTCTGTGACCTCCCAGTGCTCCTGGATGGCCTTGGACATGGCCCCCTTCAGTAGGCCGTATTCAAACACCTGGGGGGTCTGGACGGCAAAGAGGGTATTGCGGTCCAATGTCTCCCGCACTACGCCGCCCTCTGCCCGCTTGACCGTATCCTTGACCGGAACCGCCGGGGCCGCAGCGCCGGTTTCCGCCCCCTTCTGCAAAACCTCCTTCAGCAGCTGCTGCGTGAGGAAGGGGCGCGCTCCATCGTGGATGGCCAGCAGCTGGGTGTCCGGATTCGCCGCTTGGATGCCCAGCCAGACGGACTCCATCCGGGTTTCGCCGCCCCGAACAACATTCTTGATCTTCAACAGCCGCTTTTCCACGCACAGGGCGCCAATGGGGACGATGAGATCCTCCCGGGTGACCACAATGATCTCATCAATATACGGGCACGCCTCCAGCACCATCAGGGTGCGCTGGATAATGGGCAGGCCGCCCACAGGCTCCAGCAGCTTGTCCTTGCCCTCCATCCGCCGGGCGGAGCCGGCCGCCGGCACAATGCAGGTGCAGTAGGGGCGCTCCCGCTTCCCCCTTCGAAACAGATCAAACAGACCAGGCATATTCCTTTCCTCCAAAGCTTTTTCTTTTGCTTTTTCTTTTATTATAAAGGTTTTTTCCCCGGTTCTCAATAGCGCAGATGGACTGTTTTTTCGTCAAATACGGGAAAATCCGCCCCATTCCTAAGAATGGAGCGGACAAAATTCGGATTCAGGGGCTCTTACTCCTCGTCAGCGGACTCCTGCAGCAGAGCGCGGATGGACAGGGAGACCTTCTTCTTCTCCATGTCGATGTCGGTGATCTTCACATCAACCATCTGGCCCTCGGACAGGACATCGCCGGGCTTCTCAATGCGGTGATCCGCGATCTGGGAGATGTGGATCAGGCCGTCCACACCGGGGACAATCTCAGCAAACGCGCCGAAGGTCATGAGCTTGACAATCTTGACGGTAGCCACATCGCCCACCTGATACTTGCCGATAAAGATTTCCCAGGGGTTCTCGTTGGGATCCTTCATGCCCAGGGAGATCTTCTTCTTCTCAGGATCGGCAGAGATGACATAGACCTCAACGGTATCGCCCACGGAGACAACCTCGGAGGGATGCTTAATGCGGCTCCAGGACAGGGCGGAGATGTGAACCATGCCGTCCACGCCGCCGATATCCACGAAAGCGCCGTAAGAGGTCAGGCTCTTGACAACGCCAGTGTATCTCTTGCCAGGCTCAATGGACTCCCAAATAGCGGCGGCCTTTGCAGCGCGCTCCTCGGCAATGACAGCACGGATGGAGCCAACCACACGGCGGCGGGCACGGGTGACCTCGGTGATGCGCAGGCGGACCTTGGTCTTGACCAGGCTCTCCATGTCGGCATTGCGGCCCAGGCTGGTCTGGGAAGCGGGCACAAACACCCGGATACCCCGGACATTAACGACAATGCCGCCCTTGTTGGTCTCGGTAACAGTGCCTTCCACGACTGTCTTATTCTCCCGGGCCGCCTCGATCTCATCCCAGTTCTTGACGGAGTCCAGACGCTTCTTGGACAGGGTGGCAATGCCCTCCTGGTCGTTGACGCGCATGACATAGGTTTCGATTTGGTCACCGATGTGGACAATGTCCTCAACCTTCACAGAAGGATCATCGGTCAGTTCCGTGGTGGGGATGATGCCTGCATGCTTGGTGCCCAGTTCAACCTGGATCTCGGTGGGGGTAATGCCTACAACGGTACCAACGACCTTATCTCCTGTATTTAAAGTTTTGATCGACTCCTCCAGCATTTCCGCGAAGGACTTCTCGATCTCCATAATTTCTTCGCTCATTTTGTTTTTTACCTCCTTAATTATCCACCCGGGCGTCGATGCGCCCGCTGTGATTCCAATCAGTTCTGCCTGGGCCAGGGACTGAGGATCCAACTCATCCGCATTCTCAATCCAACAAACGGTGGGACAGCTTTCCCCACACAGCTCGGCCAAGTGACGGGTATTGGAGCTCTTGCGGTCTCCGATGACGATCATGGCGTCACAGGCAGATGCTAGCTTTTGCGCCTCTGATTGGCGCCGATACGTAGCATTACATATTGTATCAAAGATTTCGGCGTTTGTACACACCTTTTTTGCATTTTCTATACAATTTTCCCAGATTGTCCTGGTGGAAGTGGTCTGGGAAACGAAGGTCAAGGGCAGATTTTTCCGGCCGGGAACCTCCTCCAGCCAGCTTTGCAGATCTTCCGCGTTCTCAACAATCACCGCGTTCTCATTCCAGCCCGCGATGGCGATCACTTCGGGGTGGGTGCGGGTTCCGACGATCACCGGGATCCGCCCGTTCTCTCCAGCCCGGGCCACCAGCTTGTGGATGCGGGACACGTTCGGGCAGGTGGCGTCCAGGATCTCTGCTCCGGCCTTCTCCAGCCGCTGATAGGTGTCCCGCCCCTCCCCGTGGGATCGGATGATCACCTTTGTTCCCGGCTCCACCTCTTCCGGCGTGGTGATACACTTCATCCCCTTGGATTCCAGATCCGCCACAACGTGGGCATTGTGGATCACCGGGCCGAGCATGGCGCAGGGCCGGCCGCTCTCCGCGGTCTGATCCGCCAGCTCAACCGCCCGCTTCACGCCGTAGCAAAAGCCCGCAGATTTTGCCAGTGTAATGGTCATTGAATATCCTCTCCCAGTTCCTGAACCTTCTGCTTCCACTCCTGGGCGATGCGATGATAGTCCGCCTCTGTGGGCCGCTTATTCTCGCAAACCGGATAGAACGGCTCCCCGTACACCACATGGGTCCAGCGGAACCAGCGCTTTTTCGCCTCAATATGCACCGGAAAGATGGGGGCGCCGGTTTTCAGGGCAATCATGGCCACACCGTTTTTGGCCTCCAAATCCTCGCCCTCAACGGCCCGGGTCCCCTCCGGGAACATAATGACCTTGTCCCCCGCCTTCAAATAGCGGATTGCAGTCTTGATGGCTCCCACATCAGCGGCCCCCCGGCGGACGCCAAATACCCCCAACGCCGCCACAATTTTGCCCAAAACAGGCGTGTCCAGGAGTTCCTGCTTAGCCATGGCCCGCATTGCCGCCTTCCGGCCCCCTGCCAGCAGCATGATAACCGGATCTGCCAGGGAGGTGTGGTTGGGGCAGACCAGGGCCGCCCCCTGGGGGAAGCGCTCCTTGTGAACCACCTTGATGGGGTGAACCAAATTAAAAAAGGTCCAAACAATCGGGTAGAGAATTCGAAAGACCCGGTTCGTTTTCTTCCGCTTGGCCTCAAAGTCAACCGTCTTTTTTTTGTTGTTCTTAGCATCCATCGCCGCTCACCAACCTGTCAGGATAATTTTTCCCGGACAATCCGCAAGAGGTATGCAACGCTCTCCTCCAGGTCAAGAGCGCTGGTATCGGCCAGGACCGCGTCCTGGGCCTGTTTCAGCGGGGCAACCGCCCGCGTGGTGTCTTGTTCATCCCTTTGTATGACCTCCGCCAGGACCTGTTCATAGGTCACAGAGGCCCCCTTCTCCTGCAGCTCCAGATAGCGGCGCTTCGCCCGGGTCTCCGGAGATGCAGTGAGAAAAATCTTTACAGCGGCATCCGGCAGCACCACCGTACCGATATCCCGGCCATCCATAACAACATCCTGCTTTCTGGCCAGCTCCCGCTGCATATCCAGCAGAAAGGCCCGGACCGCAGGGATGGCAGCCACCTGAGAGGCATAAACGGAGATCTCCGGTGTGCGGATCTCTTCGCTGACATCCTCGCCATTCAGCAGCATTCTCTGAGTGCCGTCCCCACCATAGCAAAGCTCAATCCGGATTTCCGGCAGCAGGGCGGCAATCCCCTCTGCGTCCTCCGGCGCCACTCCGCTCTGGCGGGCATATAACCCCACCGTGCGATATATAGCGCCGGTATCCACATAAATATAGCCCAGCTCTTTAGCCAGGCGCTTGGCAGCGGTGCTTTTTCCCGCACCGGCAGGACCATCAATGGCAATATTGCGATTCATAACCGATTTGGTTCCTTTCAAATTTGCTCCGCACTGTGAAGCCCGGCAGCCCGGCCCGTGGCCCAAGCGATTTGCAAATTGAAGCCGCCGGTGTAAGCGTCAACATCCAGCACCTCCCCTGCAAAATACAGGCCAGGCAGCTTTTTCGATTCCATAGTCCCAGGATTGACCTCGCCAACCTTGACGCCTCCAGAGGTGATAATCGCCTCCTCCACCGGTCTGGGGCCGGCAATCGGCACCCTAAACCCCTTCAGCTCCTCCAGCAGCATCCGTCGCCGGGCCTTGGTGACGGAGTTGGCCTTGGTGTCCCCTGGCATGCCTGTGCGCTCCACCAGGACCGGCACCATCAGGCGCGGCACCAGGTGGGACAGGATGTTCTGATAGTCCCGGTTGGGGGTCTCTTCAAACTCTCGCAGAATCCGGGCGTCCAGCTTCTTTTCGTCCAGAGCAGGCTTCATATCTATTATAACTGAAAATCTGTTTTTGTCAAAGTCCTTCATGTGGGCGCTGGCGCTCAAAATCACCGGGCCAGAAAGTCCAAAATGCGTGAACAAAAGCTCCCCAAATTCCCGATAGATCACCTTGTGTTTTTGATTTTTTACCTTGATTTCAATGTTCTTTAAGGAGAGTCCCTGCATTCTTTGGCAGGTATTGCCGTCCTCCACCAAGGGAATCAGGGAAGGTTTCGGGGGCACAATGGTATGGCCCGCCTCCCGGGCCATACGATAGCCGTCCCCGGTGGAACCCGTCAGCGGATAGGAGACTCCGCCGGTGGCAACGATCACCGCGTCCGCCCGGAGCACCCTTCCCTCCGCCAGCTTCACCCCTGCGGCCCGGTTGTTCTCCGTCAGCAGGGAGGATACCACCCCAGTGACAATGGCGACATGGAGCCGCTTTAGCCGGAAAAACAGGGCGTCCACAATATCCGCCGCCCGATCGCTGGCAGGAAACACCCGGTTCCCCCGCTCTACCTTCAGCTTCACACCCTGCTCCTCAAAAAACGCCTCCGTCTTTTCTGGCCCCCAGTCCGACATGGCGCTAAACAGGAATTTATGATTGCGCGGGATGTTTTCCAGGACCTCCTCCCAGGTACAGTGGTTGGTCAAATTACACCGGCCCTTTCCGGTGATATACAGCTTGCGTCCCAGCTTCTGGTTGCGCTCCACCAGGGTCACACGACATCCCTGCCCTGCGGCTGTAATAGCCGCCATCATACCAGCGGCGCCGCCGCCGGCCACAAGAATGTGCCTTTGATTTGCCACAATTACCTACCTCCGCAAAAGCCGCGGCATTTGTGCCGCGGCTTTAATTTCTATTTCTATTATATCAGAGATTTCCCAGGTCTTTTTCTTCGTCTTCAGGCGTTTCAAAGACATCATACTCCGCCCAGACCTGCTCCAGCTGGCTAAAGATTCCGGGCAGGTCCTGATTCTTCTTGCGGCCAATGGCCACAATCAGCGCATTGACCAGGCTGAGCGGGGCCACCAGAGAGTCCACGAAGGAGGCCATATCACTCTTGGCAAGGAGGGTCACGTCGGCCAAACGGGCTAAGGGCGAATTCACGCTGTCCGTAATGGAGATGACTCTTGCCCCCTGGTTCTTGGCAAAGCGCATGGACTTTACTGTGCGGTTGGAATAACGGGGGAAGGAAACGCCGATAAAAACATCCCCGGGCCCCACCCGCATGATCTGTTCAAAAACCTCGCTGACCGAGTTGGTGTAGACCGTCACCACATTGTCAAAGATCAGGTTAAAGTAAAAGCTGATAAAATTTGCGATGGTGCTTGCAGAGCGAACACCTAAAACATAGATACGGCGGGCAGCAATGATATCATCCACAGCCCGGTTAAAGGCCTTCCGGTCAGTCTCCTCCAGGGTGAGCCAGATCTTCTCAATGTCCGACCGCATCACCTGGGCCATGACATCCTGGTCGGTAATGCGGGTGTTGCTGACCTCAATCCGTTGAACAGTAGTCAGCTTATTGCGGATCATCTCTTGCAGGGCCTTCTGCATGCTGGGATATCCGTCATAGCCCAACTCGGCAGCAAAGCGAACCACGGTGGACTCGCTGACGTTTACCGTCTTGCCCAGCTTACTGGCCGTCATGAAGGCGGCCTTATCATAGGATTCCAGAATAAACCGGGCAATCAGCTTCTGGCCCTTGGAAAATGTACTCATTCGATTTTGAATGGTGGATAAAATGTCTTTAGCCATACGAATTCCCTTCCGTTTTGACAAGGCTGCACAATTGCAGCCAAAAAATCACGCAATCATGCAATAAATATAGCCCATTTGGAAGAAAATTGCAAGCATTTTTTTGCAAGTTTCATTTTTCTACATTCAAACTTCTTCTACACTCCGAATCAGACAAACGTTCAAGGAAAATCTCCGGATTCTCTCGGCAAAACTGCCAATTTTTATTGAACCAGCCGCATCTGCGAGCGTTCTCTTTTGCAAGCCAAGCTACAATTATTTCAAATATCCTTCAGCCCTGAAACTTCCTCCGGGGTCAGCCTCCGCCATGCTCCGGGCTTCAAACCGCCCAACTCCAGGCGGCCTTCCCGCACCCGTTTCAGCCGGAGGACCTGGACGCCCGCCTGCTGACACATCCGGCGGATCTGACGGTTCTTTCCCTCGTGGATGACAAAGGTCAGCACAGCGGTTCCGCCCTTGCTCTCCAGGACCTCCACCCGGGCCGGCGCCAGCGGACAGCCGTCCAGCTCCATAGGTCCCCGCAGTACAGCCAGCGCCGCCTTCCAGTTTCCCTTCACCCAGACCTGGTATTCCTTTTCCACCTGATGCCGGGGATGAATCAAATGATTCGTCAGCGCGCCATCGTTGGTGAAGAGCAGCAGCCCCTCGGAATCCATGTCCAGCCTTCCCACCGGATAGACTCTAGCCCCGCAGCCCTCCACCAGCTGAGCCGCGGTTTTCCGCCCCTTTTCATCCTCCAGTGTGGTCACATAGCCCCGGGGCTTATTCAGCATCAGGTAGACCAGCTCCGCCGCCGGTTTCACCGGCTTTCCGTCCAGGCGGATATCATCCCGGTCCGGGTCCCCCCGCATGCCCAGCTTCGCCACGGCACCGTTTATTGTGACCCGTCCCGCTTCTATGTATGCCTCCGCCTTGCGGCGGGAGGCAATTCCGGCGGTGGATATGATCTTTTGCAGACGTTCCTCCATTCCGGCTCTCCTCTCAGCTTATTTTTGCCAGCAGTCCGGTCTCCCCCACCTGCACACCGTCAATATAATACCGGACTGTTCCAATCCTGCTTCCATTCCCCAGCAGAAGTCCCGTCCGGTCTTCCAAGGTTACTTCCTTGGTGATGGTTTCATCCTCACCGCAGAGCACCCGGACTGTCTGCTCCGCACAGACCTCTGTCTGCATAAACCGCTCCGTAAGATTATACTCCTCCAGCACCTCTCCTGCAGTACACACGGTTTCCAGGTGATAATCCGCAAAGGCCTCATCGTACAGAGCCATATGGTCATCCCAGTCATTGGGGTCGTTCAGGGTCACGCAGATCAGGGTTTTCCCGTCCCGCTGGGCGCTGGAAACCAGAGTCCGCCCTGCCGCTTCGGTGTAGCCTGTTTTCATTCCCGTGCAGCCCGGATACATGGACAGCAGCTTATTGTGGTTAGTCAGGCTTCGCCCCGCGACCGTGGCCGTTTTGGTGGACACGATTTCCGCCAGCACCGGTTCCTGGAGCACCGCTCTCGCCAGCTTCACCATATCCTCCGCCGTGGAATAGTGGGTCTCTCCGTCCAGCCCGGTGGGATTTTCAAAGTGGGTGTGTTCCATTCCCAGGGCGGCGGCATTCTCGTTCATCTGTGCCACAAAGGTCTCCACGTCCCCGCAGCAGCCCTCGGCAAGGGCATTGGCCGCATCGTTGCCGGACACCAGCAGCATCCCCCACAGCAGATCCCGAAGGGTCAGCTTCTCCCCCGCCGCCAAGTACATAGAGGACCCCTCTGTGGCGGCTGCGGTCCCGGATACGGTCACGGTTTGATCCAGATCAATCCCCAAGTGGACGGCGGTATAAGCAGTCATCAGTTTGGTGGTGCTGGCGATCAAGCGCTGCTGATCCCCACAGCTACTGAGCAGAATCCGCCCGCTGTCCCCATCCGCCAGCGCCCAGGATTGGGCGGACAGCGCCCCGGCGCTTTGACAACACAGCCCCAGGGCCAGCAGAGCGGCCAGTAGAATTCGTTTTATGCGCAACAGGAGCACCTCCTAGTATATCAGAGATGCTCCTAGTATGCGATCTTTTTCGCGGGTTATTCCGCGCCAGGCGCTTCTTTTTTGTTCTTTGTAGGCACCATCTCGGAAATTTTTTCCACAATATCCGGCACCATTTCAATGACACGGTCCGCCGTACTGGATGCAGGCACAGCAATGGGCAGCATCTTCACGCTGTCTCCCCGGACGATCAGGAATCCGATGGGCACAATGTTCACCCCTGCGCCGCTGCCGCCGCCAAAGGCGTTGTCCTTGCCTGCGGGCTGATTTTTTGTCGCAAAGTCAGAGCCACCGGAGGCAAAGCCGAAGCTGACCTTGGACACCGGAATGATGGTCACGTCACCCGTTTGAATGGGCGTGCCGACAATGGTGTTGACGTCCACCATTTCCCGGATTTTAGACATAGTAACCTCCATCAGGTTACCGATAGGATGCTTTTCTTCCATATTGAACACCGCCTTTATTTATTTTCGCTGTCTTCGGTTTGATGGGAAGCCTCTGCCGCTTTTTGCTTTTTTCTCTGTCTGAAAAACATCTTTAGGCAGGCAAAGCCATAGCGCACTGCCAGGTATAAAATCTGCCCGGTTTTAAGGGACAACTCGGCGTCCAAGTAGACCGTGGACTTCTCCGCCAGGAAATTCACATCCATGGTGACGTCCTGGCGCTTTACCTGGAAGTGATTGTTCAGCAGCGCCACAATGATCCCCGCCGCGCCGGAGAGCTTGCCATAGGTCAAGGCCACTTTAGCCGCGTCATCCCCGCCAGCCGTATAGTGGACCACCAGCCGGTCAATGCGGATCCGCCGCTTCAACGCCCCCAGCGCCTCCACCACCACCGGCAGCAGCTGGAGCACCAGCTGGGCTGTGCCACCCATCTTCTTGGGCTGCTCCTCCTCTGTTTCCAGCTTGGATTCCTCTTTTTTGGCTTTTTTTGCCCGCTTTTTGGCAGCCTTTTCCTCCTTACGGCGTTTCTTCTCCGCCGCCTTGGCCCCGTCTCCTGGCTTGGGCCCGGGGTAAAGCAAAACCGGTACGCCGTGAATCCGAAGCCAGGCCTTCATGCCCTCCTGGGAATACTCCACCCGACCTCCCACTCGGATCTGCCCCAAGAGGAAGAGGATCAGGAGGATCAGCAGCAGAATGATAACCGCTTTCAAGTTATCACTCCCCCTCCGTTGTTGGTTCTGGCCCCTTCTCCGGACTCTCCTCGCCGGCGCTGTCCGGCAGCTCCGGCAAATCCTCCAGGGACTTTAAGCCAAAGGAGCGCAAAAACAGCGGCGTGGTTTGGTACAGGATGGGCCTGCCTGGGGCATCCAGACGGCCGCACTCCTGAATCAGCCCCCGCTCCTGCAACAGTCCCATGGTATAGGAGCTGTCCACGCCCCGGATCTGATCCACATAGGTACGGGTGGTGGGCTGGTAATAAGCCACCACAGACAGGGCTTCCAGGGCCGACGGGGAGAGCTGAGGCGGCTTCCTCCGCTCCAAGGCCCGGCGGATGACCCCCGCCTGCTCCGGCGCCGAGCACATCTGCCAGCTATCCTCCAGCCGGACAATCCGAATGCCCCGGCGTTCATAGCTATACCGGTCGGACAGCCTTTGCAGCGCCTCCCGGCAGTTCTCCTCTTCCAGTCCCAGGGCCAGGGCCAGGCGTTCCAGCTTCACCGGCTCCCCCGCTGCAAATAGGATGCCCTCAATGGCAGATTCTATGTCCCTTTCTTCCACATTTGGCACCCTCTCTCACTGAAATTCTTCCCGCAGCGACAGTTCTCCCTGGATGTCCCCATCCGTGCAGGTGACAGTGCATTCGCTGTCTGTGCCCACCAGGTTGATCTTTTTGCTCTTACAAAGCTCCAAAACAGCCAGGAAGGTTGCCACGATCTCCGACCGGCTCTTGCTGCCCCGGAACAGGGTCCGGAACCGGGTCACGCCAGAGGTGACCAGCCGGCGGATCACCTCCCGGGCCTTTCCAGCCACGGGATAGGGCTCCCGGCCCACAATGCCCGCAAAATTCCGGAAGGAGGGCAGGGCCTTGGAATCTCCCCTGGCCATGGCGCTTTTGATGCCCTTCAGAAGGTCAGCCGGCTCATGCACATAGCGGTATTCCTTCTGCTGGGGCAACGGTTCGGGCTGCTTCTCCATATAGTCCTGCCCCACCAGGTAACGGCTGCGCAGGATTCCGCTGACCGCCTTGATCCTCAGGTAGTTTTCGTGGCGCTGGTGCTCCTCCAGCACCTGCCAGAGCTGTTCCAGCTCGCTGGCCGCCTCCTCGTCGTGGATGTTCAGCAGCATACGGGTCTTGATAAAGATCAGCTGGGAGGCCATGGCCACAAACTCACTGGCCACCTCCAGATCCATCTTCTTTCGCCGGTCCATCCAGTCCAGGTATTGATCCAGGATCAGCGCAATCTGGATGTCGGCTATTTCCATTTTATTTTTGCTGAGTAAATGGAGAATCAAGTCCAGGGGGCCGTTAAAATCCTCCCGGTCCTCTTTTCCTTTGACAACGTGCTCCAAATGGTATACAGGTGTCTCCAAACTCACACCTCCGTCACATGATATAGAGCAGGAGCTGATAGGGGAAGCCTGAAATTCCACAGAACACCTTTAACAGCCCACAAATCAGGAAGGAAAGCGGCCTGTTAAACACGCCCAGGAGCACCAGGACTACCATTAAGATCATACCGTAACGCTCATATTTCAAAATTTTGAAGTAGATACGCCGGGGCAGCAGGGCAAACAGCACCTTGGAGCCATCCAGGGGGGAAATGGGAATCAAATTGAAAATGCCCAGGCCCGCGCTGAGCATCGCCACCCGGATCAGGAAAATCAGCACATAGACGGACACCATACCGCCTGTGTTGCCGTACCAGAAATAATACGCTCCGGAGGCAAGCAGCAAGGCCACATAGCTCAGGACAAAGTTGCTGGCCGGCCCCGCCAGGGCGGTAATGGCGATATCCCGCTTTGGATTTTTGAAATAGCGGGAATCAATGGGCACCGGCTTGGCCCAGCCCACCCGGACCACAATCATCATCAGCAGGCCCACCGGGTCAATGTGCTTCAGGGGGTTCAGGGAGAGCCGCCCCTGCATTTTGGCCGTGGGGTCCCCCAGCTTCAGCGCCGCAAAGCCGTGGCTCATCTCGTGGAAGGTGATGCACAGCAGGGCGGAGACCACGCTGATAACCAAAGAGATCAGGCTTTGCAGATCAAAATTTTGAACAAAGGTCATCACAGAACCCAACACATTCACCAGCTTTCCACATACAATAGATAAATTATTATAACAAATCCCGGAAGAAATCACAAGGCCTTACTGGGGTTCAGCCACGGAAATCAATTTTTGCAACAAAGCTGAACAAAGTG
>CAYLVH010000037.1:0-16126 GCA_964387095.1 uncultured Oscillospiraceae bacterium | reverse complement strand
TACTGGATTCTAATATGCTGCTTAGAGTCCTTTCTCAAAATTGATTTCCGTGATCCAAATAGCCGTCATACTGGGTCTCGTTGTCAGCGGTGTTGACCTGGTCCCCTGCGGAGAGCAGGAAGGAAACGCCCTGGAATTCATCGCTGGTGCCGATGACGTTCAAGGTCTCATCCCAGCCCCGGATATCGGTGGCTGTGCTGCCGGCGCCGATCTGGGGATCGCCCACAAATGCAAAGGAGAATGCATCATTACTGCTACCGGTGGTAAAGGTATAGACCTCGGAGCTTGTGTCGCCGTTTGTCAGCTGGTAAGCATAGACGGTATCAGGCTCCAGCCCGGAGACACTGGTCTGATAGCTAGAATAACCAGTCTTATTGGAAGCGGTGCCTTCGGCGGTATAGCTTTTCGCCTCCGCAGGCATGGCGCCGTTCACCAGGTCGTCGCCCTTTGCCAGGGTCAGCGTGCCAGTGCCAGACACATTGGCATACCAGGTGAAGTTCATCTGGGTTTCGTCAGCCCCCACGGAGAGGCTGATATTTGTCTGCTCCACAGGGACTTCCGTCTCAGGCTCAGCGTCCTCCCCAGCAGAGGGATCGCCTGCCGGGTCCTCCCGGCTGTCCCAATAGCTCCAAGTCGTCGTGCTGTCGATCTCCGTGGGAGCGGATTCCGCTTCAGCAGCCAGTGCCATGGGTACTAAGCTCTCCGCCAGGCAAAGGGCCAGGAAGAGCGTAAGCGCTCTTTTTTTTGTTGTTTTTTCACAATCAGTTCACCTTTCCTTTTTGTATATTGGGTTTTATTTAAACGCCTCTCCGCCCAAAGTTTGTTTAAAGGCAGGAGAAGCGGAGTTTTTCCGTCCGGAAAACAACAAGGCGGAGATTCCGGTGGTGACAGGAACCGTCAGCACCACACCCAAGGTGGCGCAAAGCCCCTGGGACAGCTCGATGGCCAGGTAATCAGAGGAGATCAGCTGATTGAACTGATAGCCATAGGCCATTAGGCAGAGCATGGTGCTCAGGGCCGTGCCGGCGTAGGCCAGGATCAGGGTATTGCTCATGGTGCCGATCATATCCTTTCCGATGTTCAGCCCGGAGCGCATCAGCGCTTTCTGCTCCATCCGGGGATTGACCAGAACCAGTTCCTCCAGCGATGCAGCCAGCGACACCGCCACATCCATCACGGCCCCCAGGGCGGAGATCAACACCCCTGCCAGCAGCAGTCCCCGGACGGAAAGCCCGGTAACATCCCTCGCCATCAGCAGCGTCTCCGCTGTTTCCATGTTGTACCCCGACAAATGCAGCATGGCGGCAAACAGGGCAAACGCCAGCCCCGTCACGCACACCCCGGACAGTGTGGGCAAGACAGCAGCCAATGTCCTCTGGCTGAAGCCGTTCAGCAAGAGGATGCTGACTCCAGTGGTAATCAAAACCGTCAGCGCCGTAATGGCCACGGGAGAAAAACCGTGATAGATTGCTTGAACCATAAACAAGATGATGGTCAGCAGGGTAAACGCCACACCCAACAGCGCGCGCAGCCCCTTTCTCCGTCCAATGGTTAAGACCGCTGCGGAAAAGACGCCGATCAACAGGATCAGGGGTATGCTTTGGTCATAGCTGTACACGCTGTAATATGGCTCCGCGTTTTCCGGGGTGTCTGCGCAAATGACAAGCGTCTGCCCTTGGCGGGCGTAAATATTGTGGGTGCGGGTCAGATAATTGCTGAGCTGAACCTGTTCCCCCTTCAGCTCCCCTTCCAGGATTTGAACCGTAATGTCCTGCTCTCCCAGATAGCGGCCAGAGTCGTGCTCATCCGGCTCCAGCGTCTCGCTCCGGATTGTTTCCACCCTGGCCCGGACAAAGCTCCGGGTGGAGGTGTTGTACGCTTGATAATGATTGATGCTGTTCCAATCAAACAGGCAAACCGCAGCAATAAAGGCGATACCCAGGAGCAGTGCCGCCAGCTGTACCAATCCCTTTTTCATGCTTACCCCCCCTTAGTTTATCCACTGAAATTCGGATTCACAATTAAGAGTATACGTCCGCAACTGTAAACTCTACCACCGGGGGATGGTAAAAAGCGGATAAATTTCAGATAAGCCCGGACCCCCGGAACAAGCGTGAAAAAACCGCTGCCTATGCTCAATGGCACAGCAGCGGTTCTCTATAATGTCTTGTTGAATTTATTAAACTTTTAGTTGTTAATTCTCTACCGATTCTCTGCCTTCCCTTGAAGAGATGCACAGATAGACTCCCATCTCTTTGCCCTGCCGGATGATGTCATCAATCCCATCGAAGCTCAGATTCAGCTTATTGCCGTATTCGGCTGCCCAACAGCCTGTACCATGCAAATTGCACGCAGAGGTTGTGTCTGGCAAAATGGCCCGGGGAACATTACAGCCGTACTTCTTACGGCACTCCTCCTGCTTCGGCCAACCAATCAGATTCGCGTTGATAAAGAAGTTAATATTCTGTCTATCCATTGTAAGTAAAAAACATCGCCATACCACTGCGAAAAAGTTGGATTTCTGGTCTATTCGGCGGTGCTTGTCCCATTGATACTACGAAATTCCAGGGTCTCCATGGGAGCTAAGCCAAATTTCTCCAGAAATTGTCTTCCCCTTTTCTCTATTTTGGGATTGGCAACGTGTTCCGGGCAGTGGGCATCGCAGCCCAAAATCACCCGATTACCTGTCTCTGCCACAATACGCCAGAACGCCTGACATGGGTAATTGCGATGCTGCACCATGCCCAGCAGGTTCATCTCCAGGGGAATCTGCAAAGCCTTGGCCGCTTGGCACAGACGGCGCATCTGCTGGAGATAGAGCTGCTCATCCCCACAATAATAGAGCAAATCCGGATGGGCAACACAGGAAAATACCCCTGTCTCCAGGGCCTCAACGACCTGGTCGACATATGCCGTCAAGCGAGAGCCATCCTGAGTTTTGGAACCGGAATAGACCCCTTCCCATTCATTTCCGATGGAATGCTGCCCTAAAATCAGGTAGTCGCAGCCATACTGCCGAATATGGTCCAGCATAGCTTGGAAATCATCGGGGTAGAATTCCGCTTCATACCCAATATGAATTTGAATCCTGTCCCGATACTCCTCCCGAAGGGCCATAAGTTCCTTCACATAGTCCTCTGTTTCCCCTACCGACATCCGGATCCTTGAGGTATAGCCATTGTGGAAGGGATATGGCACATGATCGGAAAAACCCAGGATCTGCAATCCATTTTGGATGGCCGTCTCAATGTACTCCCTGGTTGTTCCGCTGGCGTGGTGGCAGCGGAAGGTATGTGTGTGGTAGTTTGCAATCATCGTAAAATCACCTTACTGTTAAAAAGGATATGTCATTTAGCTGGCTAGTATCATCTCCGATCTTATAGCCTCACGTTCTACCTTTTGGAACATTTTCCGACTTTATTTTTTTGATATTATATTCCTTAAAATCGGTAAAGTCAAATCACTTTCATACCGAATGACAGGAGGCAGATGGTATGCCGTCTTGCCAGATTGCAAGACGGCATGCAAATCAAGGCTTCTTTTAAAAAATTATTTGAATTTTCTGATTCATTTTTTGCAAAGGAAATAATTGGTTTTCCCTTATTTTTATTCTGTTCCCAAACTTTTTTTTAAATTTTGGTGATATGAGCACAGTTTTAAACCGGAATATTGAGTTCTCCACCTATTGTCTTCCCCTCAGTTTTTGATATTATATAATCACAGAAGGACAAAACAACGATTTACAAGATATGGAGGTTTGGGTTATGGTTCTGATTCTGGACACTTATATTGGTTGTCAGGAGCATACTCCTTGTGGATGGACTGCTGCTGACGAGGGCAAGGTTGGCCTGTTTTCCAAGCTGGTAAACCTGCTGAAGCACTAATCTATTCAATTCAATATCTTTTAAAAAACCCCGGAGTTGGCTGTGCAAACAGCTAACTCCGGGGTTTTCGTGTTTAATCAGGTTATGGTTTGCTGTCCTTCCGTTTCAGCAGAGGACTGCGTTTCGCCGGTCTGTCCGTCTGAACCGTCGCTCTCAGGGAGGCCCTCTCCATCGGTCATGGGGGCGCCATCAGGAATCGTTTCTCCATCAGGCGGGGTAAAGTCCCCCTGGTCCGGAGGGTCTCCCATGCCCTGCATTCCGCCCATGGCTCCACTGACGGAGCCATAGACCAGGCTGTCCATGGTAAAGGTCTCCTCATAGCTCCCTGCGGTCAGGGTGTAGCTCTCCCCCTCTGCCAGCTCCGGGCAGCTGATGATCACGCAGTCAAAGGTCTTCGCACTGACCCAGGACAGGAGCTCCTGCCCAGTGCTGTCTGTCAAGGTCACCGTGCTCCCCGCTTCCTGGCTGTCTACTTGGATCGTCACAATTCCCTGGGTGGAGGAATCCTCAAAGCTCTCCAGCATTTGGGAGCTTCCCACGGCCAGGAGGGTTCCGCCGGAGATCTCAGCCGAAATGCCAAAGTCCACCGGCGCGTCCCCGCCGCTTGTGGGACCGTCCACGTAGATCTCCCCACCGGTGATCGTAAGGGTGCCGTTGGAGTCAATCCCGTCTCCATCTGCGTCAATGACCAGTTTCCCGCCGCTGATCGTAATCGCCGCATCCGAATCCGTGTCAAAGGCATCCATTCCGCCGCCAAAACCGCTGCTGTCCGTGCCTCCCGCTGCGTTTAACCCATCGTCACTGGCAACGATCTGAATTTCGCCGCCGGAAATGTCAATCGTCAGGCCCTCCAGGCCCTCATAGCTTTCCGAAATACAAATCGTTCCGCCGGAGATGCTCAGCGCGCCATCCGCGTGGAACCCATCATCTCCGGTGGAAATCTCATAGGTGCCGCCATTAATTGTCAGGCTGCTGTTGGAATGGATTCCATCATCCGCCGAATCAATCTGGAACTCACCGTCCAAAACGAGGAGGTCTCCCGCAGCTTTGATCCCCTTTGTGCTGGTGGTATCCGTCTCAGTGGCATCTGTCTCGGTGGTTTCGCTCTCGGTGGTATCCGTCTCAGTGGCATCTGTCTCGGTGGTTTCGCTCTCGGTGGTATCCGTCTCAGTGGCATCAGGGGCTGTACCATCGGGCGGCGCATCATCAGGGGCTGTGCCATCGGGGGCTGTGCCCGGCATCATGGCATCCGCTGCATCCGCTCCACGGTTCATCCCTCCCTCCATAGCTCCCCAGGAAAAGTCGTCTGTGTGGGTGGTACCATTGGCGCTGCCGCCCCCTGCAAGAATTTGGAAGCTGCCGCCGTCAATTTGCAGATAGTCCGCGGAGCTGATGCCATCCCCTTCCGCAGTAATATCAAAGCTGCCCCCTGCAATATACAGGAAGCATCCATCTTCATCCTCATCGTGTTCCACGTGAATACCGTCTGTTCCAGAGGTGATGGTCAGGCTGCCATCTGCAATACGGATGCTGTCCTCAGCAGACAGCCCTTTCTTCTCCGCCCGGATCTGATACTCCCCGCTGGTGATCACCAAATCATTCTTGGAAACCACTCCATGTCCGGCCTCCGCCTGGATGGTCAAGGCCCCCAGCCCATTCAGCGTCAGGTCATCCTTGGAGAAGATCACCGCATCAATGTTGTTTTCGTCGATGGCCTCATAGCTTCCCCCATTGGAAAGCTGGTTCTGGGAGTCCTGGGCCAGGGTAATAAACACTTTCTCCGCATCCCGGACATAGATTGCGGCGGACGTCTCGCTGTGGATGGTCACATTATTCAGCACCAGCTGAATCTTGGCGTCACTTGCATCAACGATAATCATCCCGTCATCCAGACTGCCGGAGAGAATATAGATGCCCTCCTCGGTGATGGTGGCCGTCGTGCCTTCCACCGTCACAGCACCGGAATCGCACTGGATGGAATCTCCATTTAGGGTGATGGCCGTGCTGTTAGCTTCGTCATAGCCCACCTCCAGATCCCGGTCGGTGAACATCTCCTCCGTATCCAAACCCAGCGTGCTGGCCGTGGCGGACGCCGCCGTCTCTTCCGTCTGGGCGCTTTCTTCCGACGTTCCGCCGCAAGCACTCAGAAGGAATATCAGAACTATCAATGAGCAGAACAATCGTTTCATATGCTGCCTCCTTACAACTCTGGCATTCTGTTTTCCTGGCAGGAAATGGAGATTTCCAGGTTGCCGTTCCTGCAACGGAGGGCATCCAGCATTTCCTTTTCTTTTGCCGGGTCCCGTAGGGTCAGGTCATACGTAAGCCGGAATAAGCTGCCCATGTTTGTGGTCTTGACGCTGACCAACTCATAGCCGGAGGTGTATTCCTGAAAAATATCATCAAATACGCCGGTGTAGTCCAGCTCCTCCGGAATGGTGATGCGCATGGTCTTGGTGCCTGTCGCTGACTTCGCTCCGAAGCCAAACCGGCGGCAAAGCAGGCTGATGATCCCCATAATCACGCAAAACAGGATGCAATAGCCCAGATACCCCATACCGCACATCAGGCCCGCGCTCATGGCCAGGAAGATCATCCCGATCTCGCTGGCCGTGCCAGGAACCGAGCGGAACCGCACCAGGCTAAAGGCACCTGCCACAGCAACGCCGGCGCCCACATTGCCATTGACCATCATGATGACCACACAGACAATGGCAGGCAAAAGGGCCAAGGTTGTGATAAAGCTCCTGGACTCCTGATTCCGATACATGAACAGAAACGCCAGGAAAAAGCCCATCAGCAGGGCACAGCCCAGGCAAAGCAGGAAGTTGACCACAGAAAACGTATTAGAGGTGACAGAGTCAAACACACCCCGGAAGAAGGATTGTAGCATAGTGAATACCTCCATTTAGAATTTCGGTCTGGTACGCAGTACCATATTTGGAAAAGGATGTTTTATTGATGTGCAGCCGGGAGAGTTCGTGGGTCATCCACAGCGGAATACCGCCGGCGGTCTTAATTTCCATCAACGTCATGCGATCCTCCAGAAGAGAACTGCCGCCAGGCTCCAAGCCCAGGGACAGCCCATCTGTGCGGGCCAGGATATTTTCATCAAAGGTCACTCGGAAATCGCCGCCCTGTAGCGGAAAATAGGCCTCCCGCTCGTAAGAGAGGAACATAACCGGCCGGAGGGTCTCATAATACTGAAGGAAGTAATCCACCTCGGCTTGGATCTGCGTGTGCATATCAGGCGCTTTTCCCCCGCAGAGCCAGTCCATGGCCTCCTGCTCCGGAAGGGCAAGCCGCCGCTTATACACCACTGACCGGTATTTCTTCTTTAGCTCCACAAAGACCGGCGTATCCGGGTCAGTCTGCTGGTAGCTGCGAAGCCGCAGCTTCTCCTTATAGACCGGCTTCTCAAGGGAATGGCGGATCAAGCGATAATTTTCTGTATCAAAATAAATATTCCGAATCGTGCTTCGGCCGTAATCATCTAACGCCATACGGCCCGCCATGACCTCAACAATCTCCCGCTTCTGTTCCTGGGTCAGCAGGTATTTCAGCTCATAGCGCTTAAAAATAGATTGATAGTCCATTACAATGCTCCTTTGTCTTGGATTTTTACATCGATTTGATTATAGTCCGCAAACATTAAGCCAACCTTAAGTGAGCTGTTAAAGATTTGTAAACAGAAAAAAAGATTGACTTCCCAAAACAGCTGTGGGAGAATGGAAAAAGATATAGGAGGCTGTGATGCTATGAGACTGCTCTTTGCAGAGGACGAGCGCTCCCTGTCCCGGGCTGTTACCGTAATCCTGGAAAAGAACAACTACTCCGTGGATGCTGTATATGACGGGGAAGCCGCCCTGGAATATCTGAATAGTGGAACCTATGACGGGGCCATCCTGGATGTAATGATGCCCAAGAGAGATGGAATCTCTGTCCTCCGGGAACTCCGGGCCAGGGGGAATTGTGTCCCGGTGCTGATTCTCTCTGCAAAATCTGAGGTATCGGACAAGGTCCTGGGCCTGGATTGCGGGGCAAATGACTACCTGGCAAAACCCTTCGCCATTCCAGAGCTTCTGGCCCGCATTCGCGCCATGACCAGGAGCGGCGTGATCCGGCCAAGCCCCCGGCTGTGCTTTGGCAACCTGACCCTGGATCAGACGACCTACGAGCTGTCCTCCCCCATGGGCTGCTTTCGCCTGGCCAATAAAGAATATCAGATCTTGGAGATGCTGATGAGCAGTCCCCATCGTCTAATATCAGCGGATCAATTTATAGAACGCATTTGGGGCTATGACAGTCAGACGGAAAGCTCCGTGGTGGCCGTCTATGTCTCCAATTTGCGCAAGAAGCTGGCCACACTCCAGGCCAACGCGCAGATCAGAGTGACCCGAAACGTAGGCTATTCTCTGGAGGAGGGACCTGGATGATAAAGAAACTACGCTTCCGGCTGATTGCCCTGTCCATGTTTGCCCTATTTTTGGTTTTGGCGGTCATCATGGGAACGGTAAATATTTTAAACTACTGTCAGGCCGTCGCCCACGCGGACAGCATTCTGGAGGTACTTGCCGACAACGATGGCCGGTTCCCCAGAGATGACAGGATTGTATCAGATGAAAATACGCCTCCAAGGGATGGACTGACCCCGGAAACGCCCTATGAATCCAGATATTTTTTTGTAGTGATGGATGCCTCCGGTAACGCCCTATCGGTGGACACGGGAAATATCGCCGCAATTGACACCTCCGAAGCCATCTCCTTAGCAGAGCGGATCTGGGGAAAGGAGCGGCAAACCGGCTTTATCGGAGATTACCGCTACATTAAGAAGGCACAGGAACAGTCTACCCTGCTGATCTTCCTGGACTGCGGACGGAGCCTTGGTACCTGCCGCACCTTTTTGCTGACCAGCTGCGGAAGTTCCCTGCTGGGTTTGCTGGCGGTTTTTACATTGCTTGTCCTTCTCTCCGGCCGGATTGTCCACCCGATTTCGGAAAGCTATGAGAAGCAGCGCCGCTTTATCACCGATGCGGGGCACGAGCTCAAAACCCCTGTAACCATTATCAACGCAGACGCCGAGGTGCTCTCCATGGAACTTGGCGAAAATGAGTGGATCCGGGACATCCAAACCCAGTCAGCACGGTTGACCGACCTGACCGAAGACCTGATCGTCCTCTCCCGCATGGAGGAGGATCAGCCCATGGAGATGGAGGTATTTTCCCTCTCCCGGGCAATCGAAGAGGTCGCCCAGCCCTTTGCCAGCCTCGCGATCACGCAGAATAAGAAGTTTACCCTCCAGATCACGCCGGATATCACCCTGCGGGGAAATAAAAAGGCCCTGCGGCAGTTAGCCTCCATCCTTCTGGACAACTCATTGAAATACGCAAACGAAGGCGGTCAAGTCTCTTTGACTTTGGATCAGGCCGGAAAATTTACACGCCTCATTGTCTGCAACACCACGGAGTCTCCGCTGCCGGAAAAGCTGGATCTGCTCTTCGAGCGGTTTTACCGGGGCGATCCCTCCCGAAACTCTCAGACCGGCGGCCATGGGATCGGCCTTTCCATTGCCAAGGCCGTTGTTGCCGCCCACAAAGGAAAAATCGAGGCAACCCTGAAAGACGGAAATACGCTGGAGATTTCGGTCCTGCTCCCCAATTAAATAGGCTGAGCCGCCGGTGGAGGAACCGGCGGCTCGTATTTTGTACCCTTCCTTGCCCTTCCAGGCGGAACAATCAGCTGTTCTCCATCATCAGGTGGATGATTTTGTCATCCGTAGCACGCATTCCCTCCCGGGCCAGGGCGCTGACCGCCCGGATGGTGTTCTCCACACCCTTGACCACGATGCCGTCGCCGCCGTAAAACTGGCTGTCATGTAGATTCATCTGCCAGCCAAGCAAACCGGCCTCCACGGCTGAGGCGATTTTTGCGGCACAGCTGGCCTTGGCTCCATCACAGATCATACCGGAGTTGATCGCCAGCGCGTTGACGATGGTGTGGGCGATCTCCTCATAATGGCCGCCATAGAGATAGCAGATTCCCGCCCCTGCGCCAGCGCCGGCACTGGTGGCGCCACAGTAGGCAGAAAGGCTTCCGATCCCGGTTTTCAAATGAATGGTCACCAAATTGGAGACCACCAATGCCCGGTAGAGCAAATCCTCAGAAACATTGCACTCCTTTGCGTAGATGATGACCGGAACGGAGGCGGTCATCCCCTGGTTGCCGCTGCCGGAATTGATGACCACAGGAAGCTCGCAGCCGTTCATGCGGGCATCGGACCCGGCGGCAGCCCAGGCCTTTGCCCGATTCTGAACGCTGTTTCCATAGGATCGAAGGAGGATTTTGCCCACGCCGGCCCCGTAGTTCCCCCGCAAGCCCGCCTCAGCAATTGCCATATTATACCGGATCTGGCGGCGCAAGATCGGACGCACATCATCAATCTCCACTTCATTCGCAAAGGCTACGATATCCTCCACATTCAGCAGCTCCCGGTTGGCCGGCGCTTGAACCACCTCGTCAGAAAAGGACTTCTCCAACAAAACTTCATTATTGCGCTGAATGCGAACAATATTGGTATGATTTCCGATGATACGGACATAGGCGCTGTCGGGTCCCGAAACCGCTCGCACCTGGATATCAAAGGGGCAATTGGCATCCGATTCCTGCAATCGGATTTCTGCCGACAGGAGAAAAGCGTCCATCTCCCTAAGCTCCGCCTCTGTTACCTCCGAAAGGACCTCCAGCTCCTTTTCCGCATTGCCGCAGCAGATACCAACGGCAACCGCTGTGCGCAGTCCCTTGCGCCCACCTGTATGGGGAACAATGACACTTTTGACGTTTTTGATGATGTTTCCGCTGACGGTCAGCTCCACGCGCTCCGGCAGCCTCCCCAACGTTTTTCTAACCAGAGCGCCGGCATAGGCCACGGCAATTGGTTCTGTGCAGCCCATAGCTGGAACCAATTCCTCCTGCAAAATGTCCACATACGCCTGATATACAACTTGATCCATATACAATCGCTCCCCTTTTCTATTCATTTTGTCTGTAAGCTCGTATTCGACAAATACAGTTTGCCATATTTGCGCCCTGATTTCAATCTTTTTGAACGAATTAAGAGCCCCACAGTCCCAATGGACTGTGGGGCACCTCTCAAATAGCCCGGAAGGCTATCAGGCTTTCTGCACGTATAAAATCCACAGGGTGACCGTAGTCCCCTGGTTCAGGACCGCTTCAATTTCCATTTTATCTGAATATTTCTTCGTATTGGGCAAGCCCATCCCGGCGCCGAAGCCCAGGCTGCGGGCCTCCGCACCGGCAGTGGAGGTCCCCTCCTGCATGGCATATTCCAAATCAGAAATACCAGGTCCAACGTCCTGGAGGGTGATCTTAATGGTATCCTCCGTCACCTCAAAGCCCGCTTCGCCGCCGTTGGCATGGATGACCATATTGATCTCGCCCTCATACATACAGATGCAGGCCCGCCGGATGAGGTCACGGGGGAGGCCCAAGCGGCGCAGTTCCCGCTTCATACAGCCGGCTGCCTCTCCGGCATCCATGGGTCTGTCGCCGTTTACCGAACAGACCTTGGAATATAGGACACTCAATTTCTGCCCAACCCCGCAAGGTACAGCTTGCCACAGGCGTTATACAACCGCTCCTTGGAGCTCATAAGTACGATCCCCCGATCTTCCGCCAAATTGATGATCGTCTGATCTGGCATCTTTCCCCGGACAAACACAATGCTCTTCATATCCGTCATATCCGCCGTCCGCACCACCCGGGCTTTCTCTATTATCGTAAAATGGCCAATGCTTCCCGGATATTCTTCACAGGAATGAGTTGCAGACCTGGGATCTCCTTGAGCTTCGTGCTGTTGCGTGCCGGGATCATGCACTTGGTAAAGCCAAGGCGGCTGACCTCACTGAGCCGCTGGCTCAGGGAATTGACACTGCGCAGCTCACCGGTCAGGCCCACCTCTCCGATGGCCACCAAATCGTCGGGCACCGGCTTATCCCGAAAGGAGGAGGCCAAGGCTATGATGGTGGCCAGGTCCCCCGCAGGCTCGTTCAAATACAGGCCCCCGATGACATTGACATAGGAATCGCAGCCACCCAGCATCAATCCCCCCCGCTTTTCCAACACAGCCAGGAGCAGCATGGCTCGATTATAGTCAACGCCGTTACTGGTGCGGCGGGGATTGCTCAGGCTGGAGGGGGCCACCAGCGCCTGGACCTCTGCCAAAACCGGGCGGACGCCCTCCATGATACAGGTGACGCAGGTGCCCGGCGCGTCCTCCGGGCGGCCGGACAGCAGCATCTCAGAGGGATTGGGCACCTCCACCAGGCCGTCATCCTGCATCTCAAAGACGCCGATCTCGTTGGTGGCTCCAAAGCGATTCTTCGCCGCCCGAAGGATTCGATAGGCCATGTGCTCCTCTCCCTCGAAGTATAGCACGCAGTCCACCATGTGCTCCAGCACCTTGGGACCTGCCAGGGAGCCCTCCTTATTGACGTGGCCGATGACGAAAACCGTGATGTTCTCGCCCTTAGCCAAGTTCATCAGCGCCATGGTGCATTCCTTCACCTGGCTGATACTGCCAGGCGTGGCCGTGCGGTCGCCGTTATACATGGTCTGGATGGAGTCCACAATGAGCACATCCGGATGGAGCTGATGCACCCCCTCCAGGATATTCTCCAAATTGGTCTCCGCCAGCAGATAGAGGCCATCGCCCTTTACCTTCAAGCGCTCCGCCCGGAGCTTCACCTGCCGCCGGGACTCTTCCCCGGAGACATAGAGCACCTTGGCAGCCTGGCACAGCTGGTCGCAGATTTGCAGCATCAAAGTGGATTTCCCGATGCCGGGGGCACCGCCTACCAGAACCAGAGAACCCCGGACGGCGCCGCCCCCCAGGACGCGGTCCAACTCGCTCATACCTGTGGAGAAGCGCAGTTCCTGAGTGGTCTCCACCTCCTTGAGGGCGAGGGGCTTCACCGAGCCGCGGGCGATACGGCCGGAGGCGGATTTGGCGGATCCTTTCGGTTCCGCAGGCTGCTCTACAATGGTGTTCCAGGCTCCGCAGCCGGAGCATCTCCCCTGCCAACGGGCATATTCATTTCCGCACTCTGTGCAGTACCAGATTGTCTTTGCTTTCATTGGTTGTGTCTCTCCTCACTGGTAAAACGACGTCTCCTGCAAGTAGCTTGCAAGCAATACCTGTGCCAGATTCAGCTGATAGCTGTCAGCTTGCAGCAGGGCTTCCTCCTGGGAATTGGACAGGAAGCCGCACTCCACCAGGATCGCCGGGCAGCTAATATGGCTCATCAGATAGACAGAATCTGAAATCTTCGCCGCCTGTCTGCTGTTGTCATTTTGCAGCGTATCTCGGAATAATTCCTGCGTATATACCGCCCAGGACTGGCTGGACTCCCCTCCGTAAAACACCTGGGTTCCCTTGGAGAAGCTGTCCGGGAAGATATTCTGGTGAATGCTGATGAGCACACCATTTTCAGTATTATTGATGAGCTCCACCCGATTTTCTAAGTCAGAGCGCTTTTGCTCCCGCAGGGTAGAAGCAGATTCGTCGTGGATGGAGCTATCATCCACCCGGATCATCAAGGTCCGAACCCCATACAGGCCCGCCAGTTGGTTGAGCTTCTGGGCGATTTCCAAATTCAGCGTGCTTTCCACGGTGCCTGATTCTGAAATCGCACCGCCGTCCGCGCCGCCGTGCCCGGCGTCAATAATCAGCACCTGCTCTCCGAATTTTGTTGGATAAAAGACGGCCGTATCCGATGAATGGAACAGCCCAAATAGATCCAGCAGCACCATAATCCCAATCAAAGCGATCACAACTGCCCCTGCCTTCCGCATATGCATCACCTCTGACAAGCATATGCGGCATCCGAAAGCAGTTATGTCCCTTTTTATATGCTAAAATATCCAACGTCGTTCCCACTATATACGCCCTCATTATAGCACAAACGTTCGCCGTTGAACAGCGGTTTTTCATAAAATGGAACTGAGAATAATATGTAAGCGGAAAAACATTTTTCATGCAGAGTCGAATAAACCTCCCACTCTCCCTCATAGATTGAATGAGAATGTTGGACAGGAGGTTTTTCTATGGGTTATTACGAACTGCGTCCACGCCAGAGCAGGATACGCTGGCGAAAGCTCCTGCATGCGGTAAAATCACACAAGGTCGTAACCGGGCTGGGCTGCGTGGCTGCCGCCGCCGCCATGTTTGCAGCGGTGCTCTTCCCCGCTGCGGTCACCGCCTCCACCACAGAACGGCAGCTGCCCATTTACAATGTCCAGCGGGATCAGAAGGTACTCTCCATCAGCTTCGACGCGGCATGGAGGGCCGAGGACACAGACGCGCTGATTGAGATCCTGGATCAATATCAGGTCAAGGCCACCTTCTTTGTGGTAGGCGAATGGGTGGATAAGTATCCGGAGGAGGTCAAAAAGCTCGCTGACGCGGGACATGAGGTGATGAACCATTCGGACACACACCCCTACCTGACCCAATGCGATGAACAGACCATTATCGACGAAATCACCGCCTGCAACGAAAAGATTGCCGCCATTACCGGGGTCACTCCCACCCTGATCCGCTGCCCCTACGGGGATTATAATAACCAGGTCATTGAGACCATCCGTTCCCTGGGCATGGAGCCAATCCAATGGAATGTGGACTCCCTGGACTGGAAGGATCTCTCCGCCGAGGAGATCACCCAACGGGTACTGAGCCTGGTGACCAGCGGGAGCATTGTCCTCTTCCACAATGCTGCGCTTCACACCCCGGAGGCTTTACCCGGAATTCTGGAGAGCCTGCTCAGCGAGGGCTATACCATCGTACCCATTTCGGAGTTAATCCTGGATGGAGATTACACCATAGACGTAACCGGCTGCCAGCGGCCGGCCTAACAACATTGAAGTCCCGGGCATCCAGCGGGGCTATACTGGCCTCATCTCCAATGACTTTCGCCGGATGACCGCCCGCAGTGTTGACGGTCTGCTAGGCCGGGGCGGCACGATTTTATACACCGCCCGCTGCATGGAGATGTTGCAGCCCGAGGGCCTCCAACGGGCGGCGGACAACTGCCGCTATCCGGGCATTGACGGCCTGATCTGCTGATGTCCATCTGATTTTCAACTTCATTTGGAAACGAAAAGGAGCTTCTGCAGGGACAGAAGCTCCTTTCAGCTCGATATTCAATGTTTGTCCTCACGGATCATCTCGCGAGCAATAATCGGTGGGAGCGGATCCATGGGCTGGTTCCCCTCCCGCAGGGAACGGCGAAGGCGGCTCAAAGACACTGGAGTCATACCCAAGAAGGATGCGATATCCTTATATGTATTTACATAACTCATTGCATATTCCTCTGTTCCAGTTCCGTTTCGATGACATTCAGCGCCTCTTTTCCGGTGGCACAAACAGAGAATAGCCCACGCACCTTTTCCCGGATAAAGCCCTTTTCGATACATTCCTCGATGACTTGAATCAGGCTGTCATAAAATCCCTCCACATTAAAGAGAACAATGGGCTCGTTATGGCGATCCAACTCCCGGAGGGTCAGCACCTGGAAAAACTCATCAAACGTCCCGATTCCCCCAGGCACGATGATAAACGCATCCGCGTTGTCCTCCATAATCTGCTTCCGCTGACCCATCGTTTCGGTTTTGATGATGTCTGTGCAGCCCTCAAAAATCGGCTCGTAGCTGGACATGAAGCCGGGCACCACACCAATCACGGTGCCCCCCGCCCGGGCCACGCCACGGGCACAGGCTCCCATCAGTCCGCTGGCGCCTCCCCCATAAATCAGCTTGTGATAGCGCGCTCCAATCTCCCGGCCAAGCTCCTCCACTGGGGTAATATACTTCTGGTCAATGCGGTCGCTGGCTGCTCCGTACATACAAATCGTGATCCGCCTCATCGTTATGTCCTCCCGTTAGATCTGTGATATAATTGGCGCTATGGGCGATTTTCGATTTTAAATGAACCTTATCTGCCGCTGACGCGCTCCTCCTTCCCGAAAAGAGGAAGGTATATCTATTCTATTAATTTATCATCAAAATGGTTTCCTGACAAATACAAAACAGGAACCCCACATCCGGCAGACGATCTGTCGGATTTTCATCTATTATAGCACAGGATCGGGATCTTGAAAAGCACAGGAAGTTAGACAGATTTTCCCTCCTGTTCTTGTCTCTCGCTGAAAGATTTTCCAACTTTATTT
>CAYLVH010000036.1:0-17015 GCA_964387095.1 uncultured Oscillospiraceae bacterium | reverse complement strand
GGGGAAAAACCCTTGCAATCGGGGGCCGAATGAGCTAGTATTGTAGCAGTAACAGAAGTACAAGGAGGCACATCTGCCGTGAATCGCGAAGAAGCATTTGAATTCCTGGACCGCACTGCCCAGGGGATTGCCGCCATGTTTGGCCCTTCCTGTGAGACCCTGGTGCATGACATGGGCGTTCCCAGCCATCCTATCCTCTCTATTTACAACGGCCATGTTTCCGGACGTTCCGTTGGCTCCACTGTGGATATTCTGGGTACCGACCGGGAGATCGATGACGAGGCCACCCGCACCGACTTCGTAAACATGCTGGCAACCACTCCCTCGGGACAGCAGATCAAATCCTCCACCTTCCACATGATTGGTGAGGACTACAATCTGGCCCTGGGCATCAACTTCGACTTCACCTCTCTGGCCTTTGCCAACCGCACCCTAAACGGGCTGATCTTCGCCGGGGACGAACTGAAAAATGCCATGTGGCAGCGGGGGGACGACCATCTGGAGGAGCTTCTGGATTCCTGTCTCACCGCGATTGGCAAGCCCACCTCCTCCCTGAACCGGGGCGAGCGCATGCGGGTCATCGCATTGCTTAACGAGCGGGGCGCGTTCTCCTTCCGGAAGAGCGTTCCCTATATTTCCCAGCGGCTGGGGGTCTCCCGTTATACGGTATACAAATACCTGGCCGAATTAAATGATGCCGCAAAACGGGATGAAAACTGATTCCCGGGACTTGCAGACTGTGAATGGAGGTAAAATACGATGATGAAATATCAAGAGCAGCTGGAGGCTTATATCTCCAGCAAGGAGCGGGAGCTGGTGGCCGCCACCGCACGGCTGGTCAACATCCCCAGCACCAAGGGAGAGGCTGCCCCTGGTGCTCCCTTTGGCGTCGGCCCTGCCACCGCCCTGGCCGAGGCTCTAAATCTTGGCGCCGAGTGGGGCCTAACTTCCCACAATTATGACGGCTATGTGGGCACCTTTGATCTCAACGGCAAGGAGACCAAGCTCCACATTCTCTGCCATCTGGACGTGGTGGACCCCGGCGAGGGCTGGGACACCGATCCTTATAACATGGCGGAGCGGGACGGCATGATCTATGGCCGGGGGGTAGACGATGACAAGGGGCCTGCCGTGATCTCCATGCTGGCGATGCGCTGTGTCAAGGATCTGGGCATCCCCCTGAAAAACAACGTCCGCCTAATCCTGGGCACCGACGAGGAGAGCGGCTCCCAGGATATCGCATACTATTTCGCCCGGGAGCCCTACGCGCCCTATACCTTCTCTCCCGACGCCGAATTCCCCGTCATCAACATTGAAAAGGGCAGTTATAGGCCCGTGATCTCCGCCAAGTGGGAGAAGGAGACCGCCCTGCCCCGGGTTCAGAAGCTGGAGGGCGGCATCCGTACCAATGTAGTGCCTCCCATGGCCAAAGCCACGGTCCTGGGGCTGTCCCCCCAGGAGCTGACCGATGTGGTGACCGGGACTGCCGAGGCCACCGGCGCGAAATTCACGGTTGAGGCCGCCCCCGGGGGCGTTCAGATCTGCGCCCAGGGTGAGAACGCCCATGCCTCCTCCCCCAACGCCGGCATCAACTCCATCACTGCACTGCTGACTCTGCTGGTCAAATTGCCTCTGGCCAGCTGCCCCTCCACTGCGGCCATCCAGGGCATGAACCAGCTGTTCCCCCACGGCGACAACGCTGGCAAATCCCTAGGCATTGCCCAGGAGGACGAGATCTCCCATGAGCTGACCCTGACCCTCTCCCTGTTCCATCTTGATGAAACAGGTTTTTGGGCACAATTCGACTCCCGCGTGCCCATCTGTGCCAATGAGGAGAACTGCAAGCAGGTCTGTGAGGCCGCCTGCGCCGCCCACGGCTTCACCTGCCGAGGCGATATGCAGGCCCCGCACCACACGCCGGCCTCCTCCCCCTTCATTCAGACCCTGCTGACCTGCTATGAGAATTACTCTGGCCGTCAGGGCTTCTGCCAGGCCATTGGCGGCGGCACCTACGTCCACGGAATCCCCGGCGGCGTTGCCTTCGGTGCCGGTAACCTGGACTTTGATTCCCGCCTCCACGCCGCCAACGAGCGGGCCAGGATTTCCAGCATGCTGATGGCCGCCAAGATCTACGCGCAGGCCATTATCGAACTCTGCGGAGAATAAGCTGTGAGTCCTGACACCATCGCGGCCATTGCCACCGGCACCGGCCGAACCGCCATCGGGATTATCCGCCTGTCCGGCCCCAAAGCCATTCCCGCTGTGGAGCAAATTTTCACCCCCATGGGTGGCCCTCCCTTCTCCCAGCGGCCTGACCGGCTGCTGGTGTTGGGCACCCTGCACGACCGGGATGGCAATCCCATTGACCAGTGCATGGCCACCCTATCCCACGGCCCCGGCAGCTACACCGGCGAGGACACCTGCGAGCTGCAATGCCACGGCTCCCCCGCCGTGCTGGCCGCCGCTTTAGACGCCCTATTTGCCCTGGGAGTACGCCAGGCAGGGCCAGGCGAATTCACCAAGCGGGCCTTCCTAAACGGGTGCCTGGATCTGACCCAGGCGGAAGCGGTCATCGACTTAATCGAAGCCCAGTCCCTGGCCGGGGCACGAAACGCCGCCGGGCAGCTTTCCGGCTCTCTGCGCCGCAAAATTGACGGCATTTATGACAGCCTTGTGGACGTTTCCGCCCACTTTGACGCCGTATTGGACTACACCGACGAGGACTTGGAGCCATTTGAAGTGGAGGAGATCCAAACCGTCACCCAAGACAGCCTCCAGCAGCTGGACCAGCTGCTCTCCACTGTCCGCCGGGGCCAGCAGCTGAAAACCGGCGTCCCCTGCGCCATTGTTGGCGCCCCCAACGCCGGAAAATCCTCCCTGCTCAACGCCCTGCTGGGGTATGACCGGGCCATTGTCACGGAAATCCCCGGAACCACCCGGGATACGCTCCAGGAAACCCTGGAGCTGAGGGGAATTCTCCTCCGCCTGACCGACACTGCGGGCCTGCGGGATTCCCAGGACCGGGTGGAGCAGTTGGGCATAGCCCGCAGCCGTCAGGCTTTGGAGCAGGCAGACCTGATTCTGGCCGTGGTGGACGGCAGCCGCCCCCTGTCCCCCCAGGACGAAGCGGCTCTCCAGCTGGCCCGGCAGGGGAAGCACACGATCTGCGTGGTCAATAAGTCGGATCTGGGCATTCAGCTGGATACCCAGGCCCTTTCCGCCGAATTCCCTAACCTGGTTATCATCAGCGTCAGAACCGGCAGCGGCCTGGACAGGTTGGAGGAGGCCATTCGCGCCCTCTATCCCGCAGGGGCCCAGGAGGAAAACGGCGAACTGCTCACCAACCTCCGCCAGGCGGACGGTGCGGCCCAGGCCAGAGATGCCCTGCTCCGGGTGCAGAGCGGCCTGGAATCAGGCATGACTCCAGACGGCCTGTTGACCGACATGGAGGACGCCCTATCCGCCCTGGGCCAGGTCACCGGCCAGAGGGTCACGGAGGATATCACTGACCGCATCTTTGAGCGCTTTTGCGTGGGGAAATAACCCTATAGAAACCGCAATCGGGATCGCATACGCGATCCCGATTTAATTCGTCTATTTTAATACTCATTGATGGCACAAGTCCCGTTTTAAACAGGTTCTGTCTCCCCATTCCCCGACTTGGACAGGGCTGCCGCGTCGGGATTGGCCACCATGACAAGTGCTTGTTTGCGGACGTTGATGTTGGCCTCCTTTACCTTGCCTCCGAACTCCCCGTCCAGCGTCCAGGGCACTTCCTTCTGGCAGGTGAATTTCACCCAGGATGTAGAAAATCCAATGACATTCCCCTGGGTCTTCTGCTTCATCAATGCCATAAGGATTTCGTTCAGCTCAACAGGGTTCTGGGGCTTGCGCACCAGAGTGACCTCGAATTTTCCGTCTGTCAGGCAGACGTTGTCTTTATTCAGGCCCAAAATGCCCCCCACAGACACCGTATTGCTGACCATTCCGTAGATAAAATCATCCTCCAGCACTCCCCCTTCGTACTCCACCTTTACCCGGTAGGACTGAGAGGCGCCCAGGCTGGTAATGCCGCTGACCACATAGGCCAAGTGACCCAGCGCGTTTTTCATCTCCTGGGGAGTGGAATAGGACACCCCCGAGAACAGGCCGAAGGCAGCCACATAGACAAAGGTTCGCCCATTAAATTCGCCGATATCCACCGCCTGGGGCGTTCCCGTCATGGCGCAGCCCGCCGCCTGCACCAGGTTTGAGGGCAGGCCCAATGTCCGAGAAAAATCATTGGTGGTTCCGGCAGGGATATAGCCCAGCACCGGGGCCTTCTCCACCTCCAACAGGCCGGAGACCACCTCATTCAGGGTGCCATCCCCTCCAGCGCAGACAATGCGGTCAAACTCCCCGCCCCGTTGACGCACAAACTCCTGGGCGTCCCCCCGGGACTGGGTGGGGTGCAGGGTCACCTCATAACCAAAGGGGATAAACCGTTCTACAATTTCACCAAGACGGGATCGCACCTTGCCGCTCCCCGCCACCGGATTATAGATAAATAGCAGCTTTTTCATAAGTCCTCCTTGAGCCTGTTGACGTCCATGTAACTACGCGAAAGCATAGCTCCCATTTCATGCGCGTGGGTTTTGTTTTTGAGTGTGTTGTCACGCCCACGAATTTCTCTCTTTCTTATCTACATTATACTGACCCCTTGAAAAAAAAACAATGTGGAAGGCGAAGGAATTTCTTAAGTTTTTCTTTCTCCAAAGGGGCACGCAACCCTAGCTATTTTTCAAAAAGCTTCATTTTCCCCCGCAGAATCATTCCTCGATGCCCTTGACACTTTAGGGGGGATAATGCTATGATTTATTTTACCAATGATATGCAATTGCAAGTGTTTCTACTCTTTACTGTATACCTGTATGAAAGGAAGCAATATTCATGGAAAAGAAAAGCATCGATTGGGCAAACCTTGGCTTTAGTTACATCGCGACTGACAAGCGCTATGTCTCCAACTACAAGAATGGCGCATGGGATAAAGGCACTCTGACCGAGGACGCCACCGTCACCATCAACGAGTGTGCCGGCGTGCTCCAGTATGCTCAGACTGTCTTTGAGGGCATGAAGGCCTATACCACCGAGGACGGCCGCACCGTGGTGTTCCGCCCCGACTTGAACGCCGCCCGCATGAGGGACTCCGCCGCCCGTCTGGAGATGCCCGTGTTCCCTGAGGATCGCTTTATAGACGCCATCAAACAGGTGGTTAAGGCCAACGAAGCCTGGGTCCCCCCCTATGGCTCTGGCGCCTCCCTGTATCTGCGTCCCTACATGTTTGGTTCTGACGCCGTCATTGGCGTGAAGCCCGCTGACGAGTACCAGTTCCGCGTATTCGCAACCCCTGTCGGCCCCTATTTTAAGGGCGGCGCAAAGCCCTTGGCCATCCAGATCTCCGACTTCGACCGGGCAGCCCCCAACGGCACCGGCCACATCAAGGCCGGCCTGAACTACGCCATGTCCCTGCACGCCATTGTCTCCGCCCATGCGGAAGGCTTCGATGAAAACATGTATCTGGACCCCGGCACCCGCACCAAGGTGGAAGAAACCGGCGGCGCGAACTTCCTCTTTGTTACCAAGGACAACAAGGTTGTCACCCCCAAGTCCAACTCCATCCTCCCCTCCATCACCCGCCGCTCCCTGATGTACGTCGCCAAGGAGTATCTGGGCCTGGAGGCCGAAGAGCGCGAGATCTACTTTGACGAGGTCAAGGACTTCACAGAGTGCGGCCTGTGCGGCACCGCCGCTGTCATCTCCCCCGTCGGCAAGATCGTCAACCACGGCCAGGAGATCTGCTTCCCCTCCGGCATGGAGGAAATGGGCCCCATCACCAAAAAGCTGTATGATACCCTGACCGGTATCCAGCTGGGCCGCATCCCCGCTCCCCAGGGATGGCTGGTGGAGATCTGATCCCCATAAAAATTGTAAGGCTCCCCGAACTGTGGTTCAGGGAGCCTTCTTTATATTGGTTAGTAGAATCAGGCTTTCTCAACTTCCGGAGACTTTTTGCCACAGGCCTTGACCACTGCGCCAATGACAATCAGCAGGATACTCACGCCCATGCCCAGGAATAGGGAATCGAAGGACAGATCCATCATTTTTCCCACAAACACGGCCACAGGCCCCGCAATGATGGATGCGATGGCACACTTGCGATCCACCTTGCCAGGGAAGAACAGGGCCGCGCACAGGGGGGCAAACGTAGCTGCCGCCCGGAGTCCCATGGACATAAAGGCAAAACTCAGGATCATATCCCCCAAGGAGCCCATGGACAGGACGCAGGCCACAACCAGCACCACGACCATCCAGACCCGGCCCATAAATTTCTGCTTCCTGGGTCCGTCAAAGCGGTGGGTAAACCGGTCCAAAATGTCCTCATTCAGCACGAAGGAGATGCCCAGGGCCAGACCGGCGCCAGTGCCAACTACGGCAATGAACAGGATACCCAGCACGATACCGGACAGTGCGGAGGGCATATAGGTGGTGACGAAGGTGGTCAAAGCGGTCTTTGCGGCCAGAGCGGGGAAGTTGGCCCGCATGTACAGGCCCACCAGGATGCCGCCGATGCCAATGGGCGGGATCAGGAATGTGGAGATCAGCGCCCCCGCCCGGGCAGTGCCCTCGCTCTTTGCGGAGAGGACCGCCTGGGCATAGGTTTGCGTGGTGGCAATGCCCAGCAGCAGAGAGATACCCGCGCCGATATCCGTGCCCGCCCCCCGGGCCAGGAGGTTAAAGAAGCGAACCCCTTCCGGATTGTCAATGCCATTGACCATATCCACAAAGCTGCTCACACCCCCAGCCAAACGCAGCGCCAGGAAGGCGGAACCAATCATGGCCACATACAGCAGCAACAGCTTCAAAATCCCCACCATGCCGGCGCCCTTGCGGCCGCCGATGACCACATAGAGGATCATAAAGATCGTGGAGATCACCAGCTCCCATACCAGGCTCATATTGGGGAAGATCACGGCCAGGACAGCTGAGGCTGAGATCATCTGGGAAATGATGTTGATAAAGGTGCCGATGGTGTTCAGAATCGAGGCGGACAGCCCGGCCACAGGGCCGAACTCATTCTCCACCATGCCGATCAACGTATGACCGCCGTTCCTGCGGAAGGGGCCCACAAACCCCAGGGCCAGCACAAGGCAGGCAATTCCCCCGCCCAAGGTGAACCACCAGGCAGACATGCCGTAGTTATAGGCCAGCTGGGCGGTGCCCACGGTGGAGGACCCCCCTACCAGCGTGCCCATGATAATACCCGCAGTCACCGCAACGCCATTTTTCGAGGCGTTGCCCCTGGCCTTGGTGCCGGAATAGACGCTCAGCCCCAGGATCAGAACAATGGTCAATACTATGCCAAGCATTACGTATGCATTCATATGAAGTTTTCCTTTCCTTTTCTAAAAGCGATAGATGGAAAAGGACGCTGTATACCCACCCTTTCCAGTCAGCGGATACACTTTGAACCCTAAAAAGAACAAGCCAAAGGAACACAGCGTATGTCGCTGTGTTTCGTTGGCTTTTGTGCGAATTTCTGTCCTGCTGTTGCAGGAACCCTTCGCAAAAACAACTGTGATATTTCCAGGGAGGGATGGTTATCCCCCTTTGCGCATCTCGGAATACTCGCTTCCAATCATCTTGATGGCGGTTCCCAGGGCACGCTTCAAATGGCCGTGATACTTGTGTTCCACCATGGCCACCAGAGGTTCGATGCCCTTCTCCATACTATACCCCACCAGCATGGAATTGACAAAATCCTTGGCAATGCCGGTGACCATGGTGCACTCGGCGCTGTGGATCACGCCGGTTTCCAGGTCTATGATGACCACCAATGCCAGTTCGTCATAGATTTTTTGGGCCGTCGTATTGGAGGGCAGCTTCGCATACCCCGAAAACAAAACAAGATCCATGTGGTTTTCCTCCCATCAGAGGGCCGGGCTTCGCATCTCCCGCCCGATCCTCCGGCGGCTTTCCGGAGGAGGAACAGAAGGTAGCCTTGCCATATTGGTGTAGATGATTTCACCAGCCTTGAGGCCTATTATAAATGAAATCTTTTGCTGGCGCAAACCTTTCTGCCGGAAAATCAGACAGGATCATCCAGGAATTTCTGCTGTAGGCGGAAGACCTCAAAGAGCTGCTTATCCCGCTTTGCCTTCAGCTCATCGGCGTCCACGCCGCTATAGTCATAGAAGCCCTTCCCGGATTTCAATCCCACTTCGCCCTTTTCCACATGCTGGGCCAGGGTAGCAGGCATCTCGTCTCCGTGCTCCGGCATGGTGTAGGACTTGTTCTTGTAGTTGTTGGCAGTCATATCCAGGCCGCCGAAATCCATGCGCTTGCACAGGCCCAGAACGCAGGCCCGGGGAATGAAGGAGGCCTTGGCGGCCAGGTCGATGTCCTGGGGATCGCAGTAGCCGTTGTCCAGCAGGTAGAACACCTCCCGGTTTAGGCACTGCTGCAGGCGGTTGACGATATAGCCCCGGATAAACTTCTTCATCCGAACGGCGGTCTTACCGCCCCGCTTCAACAGATCCATCGCCGTCTCAATGACCTGAGGATCGGTTTGGTCGTTGCCCACCACCTCAACCAGGGGGACAACGTTTGCAGGCGCATACCAGTGGGCGATGACTGTATCCTTCAGGCGGCGCTCAGGCATCAGCTCAAAGATGTTCAGGGCGGAGGTGTTGGAAGCGATGATGGTGCCCTCAGGCAGCAGCTCATCCAGTTGCTGATAGACAGAGCGCTTGATGTCCTCCCGTTCCGCCACGACCTCAAAGACCAGGTCGACCCCCTGGACAGCCTCTTCCAGGTTGGTGGTGTAGGTCACCTTGGCATAGAGGGGTTCAACCTGTTCGGGCTTCAGCAGGCCCTCCTCCACAAAGGTTTCATAGTTGACATGCAGGCTGACCTTCGCCCGCTCCAACGCCTCAGATACAATATCGTAAATGCAGACATCCGCGCCGGTCAAAGTCATAATCTGTGCGATACCCGGCCCCATAACACCGGCTCCCATGACAGTAACCTTATGAATGGCTTTCATGTTAAATCCCCTTTCCTTCTCATATAAATAATGTCAAATTGCAATCCGCAGTCGACCCTGATGGACTGGCAGCTCCTTTCCGTAGGAGCCTTCCTGACAATCTTCAAATAAAAGGCCCCTTCGGAAGGGGGCTGTGGGCTGAGAATGCTCCTCACCCACCGCCAAAAGCGATGGGTGAGGCCGCGTTTCATCTCTTCAGATGTAATTACCAGGTAGTACCCTCATCCCAAGCGCACAGACGAACCATGCCGCCGTCAGCCGCCTCGCAGCGGAAGGGGAATGCGGAAATGATCTTACGGGTACCGGAGATCTCATCAATACAGCCGCCAGCGTTCTCTACCGCCATAACACCATGCTGCGCAAACAGTCTGTGGCAAGGCTCATAGTCGGGATAATCCTTGTCAATGTCGCGGCCGGTAGCCAGCTTATAGTTCTTAGCCAGCCAGGGCATCTGCTCCACGGCGGGGTAATGCCACATCACGGAGTCGGTTGCACCCCAGGTGCCGGAAATGCCCTTGATCTTCTTCTCGAACATCAGCCACTTGCAGGCCTCAGGGCCAAGGCCGGGATAGTAGTTGAAGTACTTGTCGTTGTTGATTCTCCAATAACGATGGAAGCCGGTGTTGATGATGACCCAGTCATTGGGACGAATCTCAAGGCCGTCCTTCTCGCAGGCAGCCTGAATCTCATCAGGGGTAATAATGTGCCAGATGGGGCCCTTCTTGACGCCGGGAATCTCAGCATAGTCGCCCATGCGTGCGGGATCGCCCTCAGCGGCGTTGAATGCCTTTTCGAACTCATCATACAGATAGGTCATATCAATGATGACGCCGGAGCCAATGCAGTGCTCCAGGGGCAGTTCAGCCAGGGTATAGCCGTAACGGGCACGGTCAACCTCTTCCTCATGCAGGGTGTGGTTGGGCGCGTCCATGTGGGTGGCGGCGTGCAGGGTGCCGGTATAGGTGTTGGTTCTCTTGTGGAAACGCTCCAGGTACTGACCCCGGGGAAACTGCAGGTCAGCCCGTGCGCCGGGGAAGGGCCACAGAGGGGTATCCCAACCCCAGGGCAGGCTCAGGTCATAGATCTTGGGCATCTTCTCGGTTTCGAGATAGAGCGCCTCCTTACGAAGGGGCATATAAGCCATAATGTTTACCTCCTATAACTGATTTTATTTGACACTGCGGAACTAGCCCACAGATGCGCGCGAAGGCCGAAATGGTCTTCCGGGTGTTACTTATACTTTACACCTTAGAACAGTTCCAATGTCAAGGGTCTTTTCAAAATTTTTATTTTCTGATATAATGTATTTATAAATGTGAAGGAGGCCGGGACATCGTGAGATATAAAATCGGAGACGTCGCGAAAATATTGGGCATTTCCCCGGATCTCTTGCGCTATTACGAAAAAAAAGGGGTCGTCAAGCCGGTCAAGGACCAGAACAACGATTACCGCTATTATGAGCCTTGGGATATCAACTTCCTCATTGACTGCCTGTGGTTCAAAAACTTCGGCTTCGGCATTGAGCAGGTGGCCCACATTGTCTCCCAGTGCAGCATGGATGAGCTATTATCTGTCATGGGCGAGAAGGAATCCGAGATTCAGGAGAACATCCTTCGCCAGGAGCTGCTCCTCCGCCGGGCCAGGCAGCATTTGAAGGAGGTCTCCCGGGTGCGGGAGCTGCTGGGCAAGTGCGATCTGGTGGACAGCCCGGAAATCTACCGCTATCTAAACAGATACAACTTCATCTATGATAACAGCAAGGCATTGCAGGAGCTGTCTCATCAATGGCTCCAATATATGCCCTTCACCCACCGCTGCTTTGAAATCCAGCGGGACGATCTGAGCAACAAGCGGAATAACTACGCCTGGGGCTTCTCCCTGGGGATGGATTATGTGCGGGATCTGAACGTCCCCCTAAATCCCCCGGTGATGCACCTGCCCTCTGAGCTGAGCATCCACTCCGCCTTCACCAGCTCCGGCAAGGGGGCGTTTTCCCCCCGTCACCTGAAATTCATCATGGACTACGCCAAGGAGCACGACCTGGAGGTGGCCGGCAACGCCCGGGGCAATCTGGTCTGTTCCATTCTGGAGGACGACAAGCTGACCGGCTATTTCGAGGTCTGGCTGCCTGTAAAACCGAAAAATGCCGCCGAATGATCGGCAACGTTGAGAAATGTATCTATGAAAACTCTTTACCTGGAATGTAATATGGGCGCCTCCGGCGATATGCTCATGGGCGCTCTGGTGGATCTGCTGCCAGATCCCAAGCCCTTTATAGAAAAGATGAACCGCCTGGGCATCCCCGGGGTCACTGTGGAGCATCAGATCTCCGCCTCCTGCGGAATCAATGGCGTACACATGGACGTCCGGGTACACGGCCTGGACGAGGACGGCCATGTCCACGAGCATGAGCATCCCCATGACCACCAGCACCATCATCACCACACCGGAATGGAGGAAATCCGGGCAATTGTGGCGAAGATGCCCGTTTCCACCGATGTGAAACTGAACGTCCTGGCCATCTACAACGAGATCGCCGCCGCAGAGAGCCAGGTTCACGGCACCACCGCAGATCAAATCCACTTCCACGAGGTGGGCGCCATGGACGCGGTGGCGGACATCACCGGTGTCTGCCTGCTGATGGAGGAGCTGGATGTGGATCAGGTGGTGTGCTCCACGGTCCACACCGGCTTTGGCCAGGTGCAGTGCGCCCACGGCGTCCTGCCCGTCCCCGCCCCTGCCACAGCCAAGCTGCTGACTGGGATCCCCTGTGCGCCTGGCAAATACCAGGGCGAACTGTGTACCCCCACCGGGGCGGCGCTGCTCCGGCATTTTGTGGACAAATTCACCGGTATGCCAGAGGGCATGATAACCGAAAAGATCGGTGTGGGCCTGGGCACCCGGGAATTCCCCGCCGCCAATCTCCTCCGGATCTGGCTGGGGGAGGTCCCCTCTACCGATGCCCGCGCCGCCAATGAGGTCTGGGAACTGCGCTGTAATCTGGACGACTGCACCGGGGAGGAAATTTCCCACGCCTGCGACCTGCTTCTGGAGGCCGGAGCCCTGGACGTATTCACCGCCCCTATCCAGATGAAGAAGGGCCGCCCCGGCGTTCTGCTGACCTGCCTGTGCCTGCCCCAGGACGAGCAAAAGCTAACCGCTCTCATGCTGACCCACACTACCACCCTGGGGGTCCGCCGCACCCTGTGCCAACGCACCACGCTATCCCGCCGCCAGACGACGGTGAACACAGAATACGGCGCAATCCGGGTCAAAATCAGCCAGGGCGAGGGCATCTGCCGTCCCAAGCCGGAGTTCGACGACCTGGTCACCGCTGCGAAAAAGGCCGGGGTTCCCTTGGAAACCGTCCGCACCGCAGTGATAAAAGCCCTTTAAATACCAAAAATACCGAAACCTCCTGCCAGTGTAGGCAGGAGGTTCTTTTTATTATGGAATGAGCACATAGCCGATTAGCCCGGCCAACAGGCCAGCCGCCGCACCGGCCAGCACGTCCCGGGGAAAGTGGACACCGCCCACCACCCGGACACAGGCCAGCAGTGCCCCCAACACCAGCAGGAGGATGCCCACCGGGGGAAGAATCCAAAGGTAGGTGGCCGCAATGACAAACATGGAGAACACATGCCGGGAGGGCATGCTTTTCCCCTTTGTGTCCTTTTTGATGATGGGGTGGATCTCCAGCACCTCGTAGGGCCGGAGAAAGTTCAGCTTCTTCCGCGCCAGTGAGAGGAGCACAAAGGAAATCCCCGGCACCAGCAACGCCTTCCAAAAGCGCATGTCCAGCCTGACCGCCAGATAAATCAGCAGCACCGGATACAGGACATAGCAAAAATAAGTCAAAAACCGATTGGCAGAGTTGAACATCCGCTCCCGCTTCTCACCCCGGAAGGGCGCCGAAAGGCGCTCATATTGTTGTCTCGTCAACGTCGCGCCCCCCTTTAGCCCATGGGCTCGCTTTCCAGGAAGTAGGTGGCCTCCATATCCGCCACGGACAGGGCAAAGGCCAGAGGAAACATCTGAAAGGCATTGCCCACCTGTCCCTTGTCCTCATTGCCGGAGAAGCCCATATGATACCGGATGGCAAAGGCTTCCTCCCGGGTCAGGCGCAGATACCCATTGACGATGTACACCGACTTCTCCCCGTGGCCGTAGGGCATGGGATCCCGGAACTGATAGGTGGGGACCTGCGTCCACTTCCCATCCTTCCCCTTTACGTTGCGCACGTCGGGCTTATAACAGCCGATCTTGCACAGGTCGTGGAGCAGGGCCACAATGGCGATGGTCTCGTCGGAGTAGTTCAGGCCATAGAGCTCGGCAACCCGCTCCCGCTGCAAATAGTTCTTTAAGCAGTGGTATACATTTACGGAGTGGTCGCACAACCCCCCCTCGTACGCCCCATGATAGCGGGTTGAGGCGGGCGCGGTGAAGAAGTCGCTCTTATTTTCCAAATAGTCCAGCATGGCCTCCGCACCGGGGCGGGTCACATGCTCACGAAAAATCTCAATAAATTCATCTTTAGTCGCTGAGGGCATAGAAAAACCTCCTATTTCTTTTGTTCGGGCTTATCCCGATAAAACACCCAGGGCAGGTCCAGCAGCAGCATAATCATCAGGGCCAGCACACCATAGGCGATGAGATAGCCGGTGGAACCGAATCGGTTCAAATATTCCAGCGGGGAGCCAGTGATGGACCGATTGATAAACCAGTAGTTGCAATTGTAGCTCTGGTTAAACCAGTAAACCGGCGGCACCACCACCGCCAGGAACACCCACACTTTCCACAGGCAGGACAGCCGTGGGCGGATCCGTCCACAGGTCAGGGCCATAATTCCATAGGACAGGATCAGGCCGTGGGAGAGGAATCCCTCAATCCCCATAAAGGAAAGCAAGGGATAGTCATTCCAACCCGGAAAGAGCAGCGCGGCCACTGCGCCGGGCATACAGAGGGTATACACCACCTGATCTAGCCAATCCCGCCGAAAAAAACCATGGAGCACGGTGATAAAGGGCGCCATGGAGCACAGGTGCAGGGGCAGGGCACGGGGACTCATATTTCCGGTCAGCCAGAAAAAAAGCTCCATGCCGCAGATCAGGGCCGCAGAGGAAAGGCTTACTCCCCGTTGGAGCCAAAGCTGTCCCCTCCGGGGCAGCTTCGGGGCCAGGGTCCCTCCCAGCACGCAGGCAACGGCGATGGCAGCGAGCCAGGTCCAATGGCCCGTTCCATACCAGTCAAAGCCCACGCCTTCCGGCAGCTGGGTCTCATAGGTAAAGAACAAGCTCATTTACAGGCCTCCCTTCCGCATTTTCCCTCCGCCAGGGTGGCAAAGCTGGAAAAGTATGATATAATATTTATAAATGCTCAGTTTATTCTAGCACAAGTCCTCTCCCCTCCGCAAGGTGAATCCAGAGAGAAGTTGACAGATAATCAAAGCATTTTCCCAGCCCAAAGGAAGGGGCCTTATACCTTCCTTTTTCCCGGTGACTGCACCGCCCCAGAGGAGTCCGACATTCTGGACTGGCTGGGCGGACAATGCCTATGGCCACCCCCATCAGGAGACCTTAGACGCCCTGAATCAAATTCAGGCGGACATCTCCCCCCGATACCATGGGACCCGTCACCGCCATCTCAGACGGGCAGACAGTTCAGTTCACAACAGAAAAGGAGAATGCCTCATGAACATACAGATTTTCGGCAAGTCCAAGTGCTTTGACACCAAGAAGGCCCAGCGCTATTTTAAAGAGCGCCGCATTAAATTCCAGAATATTGACCTGGTTCGGTACGGCATAAGTCCCAGAGAGCTGCAGAGCGTGGAAAACGCCGTCGGCCTGGATAATCTGGTGGACTGGAACAATCCGGACACTGCCATTCTCAAATACTTGGCCTATGACGCCGACAAGCTGGAAAAGCTCCTGGAAAATCCCCAGTGGATCAAGACGCCGGTGGTGCGCAACGGCGGCAGACAGGCCACAGTGGGCTATGCGCCAGAAGTCTGGAAAACCTGGGAATGACCCTTCAGAAGCTGCCAACGGGGCTTAGATGTGGCAAAAAGTAAAATATACTTGACGTAATGCCAGTGGCATCGTATAATACAAGCAGAAAGGAGCTGAGCGTTATGTCAGAGAAATGGATAGTCGGTCTCGACGTGGTAATCGTAGCCGCGCTGCTCGTCTGTATCATCGGGATCCTGCTTCGCGCAAAAGGAGAAGGCAAGACGAAATATGACGAGCGGCAAATCGCAAGCCGGGGGATTGCCTTTCAGGCCGGCTTTTTTACCCTGCTGGGATGCAATGTTGTGGTGGCTTGCATGGAGGCCGGAGGTGTGACCTGGCTGAACGATGGTCTAGGGAACATCCTGGCCCTTTTGGTGGGGATAGCGGTGTTTGCGGTGGTGTCCATCTGCAAGGACGCATTCATGGGCCTAAATCAGGCCCCCTGCAAGTGGTTTATGTATTTTGGCCTGTTGATGCTGATCAATCTGCTTTGCGCTGTGTCGAACCTGCTTACTCATAAAGGAGGAAATGCCTGGTTAGGAATGATGAATCTGGCCGCAGCCGCCTTGATGCTGGTGGTCATTGTGGCCCAGGGGATTCACCTTTTCCAGCTCCGGAAAAAGCAGGAGGAAGAATGAAAAATCTGAAGCTAAAGGCGGCCCGGGCCGCCTTGGATATGACCCAAAAGGATCTGGCGGAGAAGGTTGGCGTCTCCCGGCAGACGCTGAACGCCATTGAGAAGGGGGACTACAACCCCACTTTGAACCTGTGCATCGCCATCTGCAAGGCCCTGGGAAAAACCTTGGATGAACTGTTTTGGGAGGAATAATACAATCTGCACAAGCTGTAATCGCACTTCGTGAAAGCCGAGTATCAGCCCTCCAAGTCCACATCTACGGCAAAGAGCCCTCCCGCGCCGCCGGAATAAAGGAAAAGCACGTTGTCCTCCGGGCGGAAGGCCTTTTCCTCCGCCAGTTTAACCAGCCCCGCAAAGGCCTTGCCTGTGTAAACGGGGTCTAAAAACAGGCCTTCATTTTCCGCCATGAGACGGATGGCCGCATTGCCCTCCCGGGATGCTACGGCATAGCCCGGACCACACATATCAAACAGGTGGATATCCTCCGGGCCAAGCTCCACCTCCCATTCCAGCAGCTTCGCCGTCTCCCGCATGATGCCCAACGTGATCTCGTCAAAGGGATCCGTGTCCACCATAACGCCGGTGACCCGGGCCTTTGGCATGTAAAGCTTCGCCCCCAAGGCTATGCCGGCATGGGTGCCTCCGCTGCCCTCCGCGCAGAAGATATGGTCAAATCGGAGGCCGGTGGTGGCAATCTCCCGCATACAATCCACATACCCCAACGCTCCCAGGGCGTTTGATCCGCCGCAGGGGATCTTATAGTAGGGTTTTCCCAACTCCCGGCCGATCCGATCCATTTCTGCGTAGATATCCTCATAGTCATCTGTATCCACGAAGCGCACATCGGTGTTCATCAGGTATTCCAGCAGCTGATTTCCCTTCCGCTCCGTGACCCCTCGCTTTTTCAGGATAAGAATGGGGGTCATTCCCAGCTTTCGGGCACAGGCTGCGGTCAGCATGGCGTGGTTGGACTGGGCGCCGCCGGTGGTGAACACCACCTCCGCGCCCTTTTCCTTTGCGTCGGCCAGGAGGAACTCCAGTTTCCGCACCTTGTTGCCGCCCAGGCCGATCCCGGTCATATCGTCCCGCTTGATCCAGACGTTGGTGCCCAGAATCCGGCTGATATTCTCCAGCCGGTAAAGGGGGGTCGGCAAAATGGCAAGGGGAATCCTCGCAAATTCCATGATATCCTTCATAATTCAATCACCTCAAATGAAATTTCATAAAAATATGATACCATATTTTCCTTCCCCTCACAACGAATCCTCCGGATGATTTTCCCCCGTAG
>CAYLVH010000035.1:0-17193 GCA_964387095.1 uncultured Oscillospiraceae bacterium | reverse complement strand
TACTGGATTCTAATATGCTGCTTAGAGTCCTTTCTCAAAATTGATTTCCGTGCCGCCTTGCCGCCCCAGGGAAATTGTGATACAATACAGCGTAGTCAATCCATGGAAAGGGAGCGGAAGCAAATGCATAACGAGCTGACAAAAGGGGACATCAAAAAAATGCGGGAGGAGCTGGACTACCGGCGCATCACCCTTCGCCCCAAGCTGCTGGAGGAGGTCAAGACGGCCAGAGCCTTCGGCGACCTGTCAGAGAATTTTGAATATAAAGTGGCGAAGCAGGAGAAGAACCGCAATGAGAGCCGCATCCGATATCTGGAGAACATGATTAAGACTGCGGTTATCATCGACGACGATACCGGGGATGGCGGCATTGGGCTTTATGATAAGGTCACCGTCTACCTGGAGGAGGATGACGAGGAGGAAACCTTTCAGATTGTCACCACCATGCGCCAGGACGCCCTGGCGGGGCTGATCAGCAAGGAGTCCCCGATGGGGAAGGCCCTGCTGGGCCACAAGGTGGGGGACACCGTCCGCATCCAGGTCAACGACAGCTTTGGCTATGACGCGGTGATCCGCCGGGTGGAGAAGGGGCAGGACGACGGATCCATTCCCATCAGCTCCTATTGATGCGTAAAACGGCCAACAGCCGCTGGGATATCCCAGCGGCTGTTGGCTTAAAAAGAGAAAAGAGAAAAAGAGAGGAATATCATATGCATTATCTAAAATAAAGCCTGGCTTAAAGCCCCTTTGCTTTATGATTATAATATATCAGATTTTCCCGGGAGATGATGGACAATTTGCAACAAAAATTTGAACAATTTGTTAAATTCAGGGGCAGGCGCTCTGGAGATGGGGCCTTGGCCAGCGCGTTCCCCGGGGCTTGGGACGGGTTGGCCCTGTAGACGCCGGAGCGAAGAATGACAGGATTCTGCTTGGTCAGAAAAAATGTGCCAAAATAATAATTGTTAAATTCACGGGAAAATCGGTTGCCAAAACAGAAAGATTAAGGTATAATGACCAATAGCAAAATCTCTTTTGTTATCCAATTATGTTAGGAGAGAACACCACTATGAGCTATTCTGCACAAAATATTAGAAATATCGCCCTGCTGGGTCACAGCGGAAACGGCAAGACCACCCTGGTGGAAAATCTGCTGTATGTTACCGGGAATTCTGACCGCATGGGAAGCACTGCGGACGGCAATACTGTCAGCGACTATGATCCCGAAGAGATTAAGCGCCGGATTTCTCTGAGCACTTCTGTCGTTCCTGTGGAATATAATGGCTGCAAGATTAACGTTCTGGACACCCCGGGTAACTTCGACTTCGCCGGGGAGGTGGTCGAGGCCATTCGGATGGCGGACGCCGGCATCCTGGTCTGCGACTGCAAGGGCAATCTGTCCGTGGGCACCGAGCGGGCCTGGAAGCTGCTGAAGGCGGCCAACAAGCCCTGCCTGATCTACATCTCCAAGACCGACGAGGAGAACGGCGACTACAACGCCGCTTTCGCCACGCTGCGGGACAACTTTGGCAAGAATATCGCCCCCCTGGTAGCTCCCATCTGGGACGTCAACAAGCGGGTTGTGGGCATCGTGGACGTGGTGCACAAAAGGGCCTACGCCATGGGCAAGAATGGCTCTGTGGAGTCCGAGGTCCCCGAGGAAAAGGAAGAGGCCGTCCGGGAGATGTATGACCAGCTGATGGAGTCCGTGGCGGAGACCAGCGAGGAGTTCATGGAGAAGTACTTCGAGGGTGAGGAGTTTACTTATACCGAAGTGGTCACCGGCCTGCGGGCTGGCGTCCGTGACCGCTCCCTGATCCCTGTGGTCTGCGGCTCCGCGCTCACCGGGCTGGGAACCATCGCCCTGCTGAACGCCATCGTGGACCTGCTGCCCAATCCCCTGGAGGCCGCCCCTGAGGTGGGGGAGAATGAGGACGGCGAGCCTGTAGAGTTCATCGCAGGCCCCGGTGCGTATTCCACCGCCTTTACCTTTAAGACGGTTTCTGACCAGTATGGCAAGTTCTCCTATGTGAAGGTCCTCTCCGGCTCCCTGAAGCCCGATATGATGCTGGTCAATGCCACCACCGGCAACAATGAAAAGGTGGGCCGCCTGTATCTGCTCCGGGGCAAGAAGACCACGGAGGTCAGGGAGCTGACCTGCGGTGATATCGGCGCCATCGCCAAGATGGATAAGCTCAAGACTGGGGATACCCTTTGCGACAGCCGCAAGGTGATTAAACTGGCGCCCATCGACTTCGCCGAACCCAACTATTCCAAGGCGATTTCCCCCAAGACCCGGGGTCAGGAGGATAAGGTGGCCCAAGGTCTGCTCCGGATGAACGAGGAGGACCCCACCTTCACGCTGTCCAACAATGCCGAAACCCATCAGATGGTTATCACCGCCGCCGGTGATATCCAAATCGACGTCCTGGTGTCCAAGTTGAAGAGCCGCTTCAACGTGGATGCGGTTCTGGATACGCCCCGTGTGGCTTACCGGGAGAAGATCCGCAAGAAGGTGGCCAAGCAGGGGCGTCATAAGAAGCAGACCGGCGGTTCCGGCCAGTTCGGCGATGTCTGGATCGAGTTCGAGCCTGGTGAACAGGAGGAGCTGGAATTCTGCGAGCGAGTGGTTGGCGGCGCTGTGCCCAAGAACTACTTTCCCGCTGTTGAAAAGGGCCTGCGTGAGGCCAGTCAGAAGGGCCCGCTGGCGGGCTATCCTGTGGTGTTCCTGAAGGCCACCCTGTATGATGGATCCTATCATCCCGTGGACTCCAACGATAACGCCTTCCGTACGGCGGCCACCCTGGCCTATAAGGCGGCTATGCCCGAGGCCAACCCTGTCCTGCTGGAGCCTGTGGGCGAGCTGAAGGTCACGGTGCCTGACAGCTATATGGGCGATATTATGGGCGACCTGAACAAGCGCCGGGGCCGTGTGATGGGAATGGATCCCACAGACGACGGCAACCAGGTGATCACCGCTGAGGTCCCCATGAGCGAGATGATGTCCTACGCCATCGAGCTGCGGGCCATGACCCAGAGCCGTGGTACCTTTACCTTCCACTTTGTTCGCTATGAGGAATGCCCCGCGTCCGCCCAGGCTAAGGCCATCGAAGAGGCCAAGGCCCTGGAGGGATAATCCAAGTCAAACAAATAAAATTGATCCCGCCCCGGATATCCGGGGCGGGATTTTTGCGCCACCTAGCTTTGCAAGTGGGCAAAGTAATTGCATTTCAGCGTAGCCCAAGCCATGTTCACCGTGGTTTGGACGGTTTCGTTCATCTCTGTGATGTATTCTGTGATTTCGCCGCCATAGTCGGCGGAGTAATAAATTTCACCGTCATACCAGTTGTAGTTTCGGAAGATCACATATCCGCCGCCGTCTCCGAAAATGTCATTGCCGGGGTAGTAGGCATAATTCACATCCAGGTTGAACAGGTTGGCGATAGTGGGGGCTATGTCCATGGTGGAGGTCAGCTTGGTGATGGTCTGAGGCTCCGTACCGGCGCTGTAAATGAAGAAGGGCGTCTGGCACAGCATGTCGGAATTATCCACACCCTTCAGCTCCATCACCAGGTCGGTGTTTGACATGTATTTGCAGTAGTGGTCCGCGAAGAAGATCAAAACCGTATCCTCGATGTGCCCGTCGGCGGTCAGAGCGTCCACCAGCTCCCCGATGAAGGTGTCCGTCTCCATGGCGTGGGCCACAGCCCGGTAGTATTCCTGCAAATCGCTGTCGCTGATGTCGGCAGGCAATTCAGAGAGATCCACTGCGGCGTAGACGTCGTCCCAGTGGGCTTCGGAGATGTTGTCCAGCTCTTCCGTATAGGGGCCGTGGCCGGAGTAGGTCAGGATAAAGGTGAAGAAGGGGTCATCGGAGACCATCAGGTCGTAGCCACGGATCAGCTGGCTGTCAAGCTGATAATCGTCCATGCCCATGTCGATATAGCTGTGGTAGGCCTCGTAGCCCCAGTTTTCATGGATGACGCCCCGGTTGTAAATGGAGGGGCTGGCGGAATGGAAGGAATTTGCCGTATAGCCGGCGGCCTCAAAGAGGTGGGCCAGGGAGTAGGGGAAGGCGTAGGTGGCGTAGGCCTGGGAATTGATGCCGTTGGTGGGGGCCAGCAGGCCGGTATTTACGGTAAATTCGGAGCCAAAGGTGGCGGCGGAGATAAACATGGGGGAGTAGTGATTGACGCAGTTGATACCGTCCTGCTGTAAGGCGTATAGATTTGGCATATAGTCCTCCGTCAGCAGCCAGGTGTCAATGGATTCCAGCAGCACCAAAATGACATTTTTCCCCTCAAAGGCGCCGGTCATGGAGTTGTCCTCATGGTCTGCCTTGTCGCTTTGGGCATAGTAGGCATCCAGCATCTCGTAGGTTTCGCCGTTTGTCAGCGCATCCTCTATGCCGGTGGAAACAATCAGGCTGCGGAACAGATATTGATAGTTGCCGGCAATGTGCAGACAGCGGATGGAGTCGGTGAAGCTGGAATAAAAGGCGGAGTCAGAGGTGGTGGAGATGTTGGTTGCCCAAGTGAAGGTCTCCTCATCATCCAGGGCCAGGGTGCTGCTTGACAATGCAATTCCCAGGCAGGAGAGGAGGATCAAGCCGCCACCGATAACTGAGCGGTACCAGTGATATGCTTTCCTGGGAAGGCAGATGGCCAGGAGGACGGAAGCGAGAAGGGCCACCACGATCATGAGGATCAGGGCCTTCCGATAGTGCAGGTAAGACAGGGAGAAGAAGGCGGCGCCGTCACCTGCGTAGGACAAATCCGCGAAGGAAAAATAGGTGCCAAAGATGGAGTACATTCCACCGTGTACCAGAAAAATAAAGCACCAGAAGGCCACGAAAAGCACCGTAGCGATGCGCCTGGCCAGGGTGGGAAGGAGGGCGAGGATGCCGCACATCAGAAGGGACCAGCAGGCTGTAAAGCAAAGCGCCCTGATGTAGGTTGTGAGCTGTAAGCTGGGGGAGGCATAGAGAAAACGGAAGCCGATGTCCATGCAGATAAAGAGCAGGAACATCAACGGAAAGTAGTATTTAGAAAGTAGACGGGCAAAAAAAGTTCTCATGTGGACAAATCCCTCTTTTTCAAAAAGCTGAACATGCTTCATATTTTAATATAATAAAAGAGATTTTCCAACACTTTTCTTCAAAGTTCACGGAAAAATTACAAATAAAAGCGGGAGGCAAAGGGGAGGGGCGGGGAAACATACAAAAAGTTGAAACTCTTCTTTCTATTTTGTAACCTTTGTGATATAATCATTATGTATTGTTATGGCAAAACGGAGGTGGAGCATATGAAGCGCCTGTTCAGTACGCTTTTCATGGCGGCGGCCATGGCCTGCTTGCTAACCGGCTGCCTGTTTAAGAGCTCGGACGAGCTGTATGTGCTGCCAAAACTCTCCAACGATTATAAAAATTTGCAGGATGTTCTGGAGCAGATCGTGGACAGCGGGCTGGAATACGACGCCCCCAAGTCCGGAGAGAATACCCAGGCGGTTCAGTTCTTGGATCTGGACGGGGACGGAGAGGAGGAGGTAGTTGCCTTTTTCCAGGAGGAAAGCGGCAGCAAGCCCCTGAAAATCTATCTCTTTCAGCGGACGGAGTCCGACCTCTACGAGGTGACGAACGTCATCGAGGGGGATGGAACCGCCTTCCATTCCATTGCGTATGTGGATCTGAACGGCACCGGCACCCTGGAGCTGACAGTGAATTATCAGATCTCTGACCTGGTGTATGCCCTGAGCGTCTATTCCATTGACGGCGGAACCGTCAGCCAGCTGATGCAGGCGGGTTGTACCCGCTATTCAATCGGGGATCTGGACCAGGACGGCGTCAGCGAGCTGGTGCTCCTCCAGCAGGACAACTCCGACGAGGGCGGAAACCGGGCTGAATGGTATGTCTGCAACGGCGGGACCATGGAGTTGGAGTCCACCGTCCCCCTGTCCGCAGGGATCAATGGCATCAAACGGGTGCGCAGCAGCAAGCTGGCTGGCGAGGAGCCGGCCATCTATGTCACCGGCACCTATGGGGAAAGCGAGGACCAGCTGGTGACGGACATCCTGACTGTCCGGGACGGGGAATTTGTCAACCTGACCATGGACGAGGAAGCTGGGATCAGCAGCACATCCCTGCGGCGCAATACCGACGATGAAATTTTCGCCACCGACTTGGACGGGGACGGCGTTTATGAAATTCCCTTCGCCACCGAGCTCACCGACCTGGGCAGCAGCAATGTGTGGAGCGTGGACTGGATCCAGTATTGTCTGGACGGCACCCAGAATACGGTGTGTACCACCATTTGCTCCCCCAAGGACGGCTGGTACTTGACCATCCCGGAGGAGCTGCGGGGGAAGATCGGAGCCACCCGCTCGGAATCCTCGGTGGGTGAGGAGGTTTCCGTCACCCTATACGACATTACGGACATGGGAGCCGACGGGGAGCAGCCGTCGGCGGTGATGACGGTTTTTGTCCTCACCGGAGCGAACCGGGTCAACCGGTCCAAGCTCAGCGGCCGCTTTGTTCTGAGCCAGGGGGCAGAGGTCATTTACGCTGCCCGGGTTGAAGAGAACCAGTGGAATGTGAGCCAGGAGACTGTGGAAGAGGTGTTCCACTTTATGCCGACGAACTGGTCTGCGACAGACTGACACATAGAAAAAGGGGTATTATGATATGAAGAAGATTCTTGTCCTGGAGGACGAAGCCAACATCCGGAGCTTTGTGGTCATCAATTTGAGACGGGCCGGTTATGATACCATTGAGGCGGGCACAGGGGAAGAGGCACTGATCCGGCTGAAGAACAACCCGGATATCAAGGTGGTTCTGCTGGACATTATGCTGCCGGATATGGATGGATTTGAGGTGTGCCGCCGGATCCGGGCCAGCAACTCCCGCATCGGCATCATCATGCTCACCGCCCGCACCCAGGAGATGGACAAGGTCACCGGCCTGATGACCGGCGCCGATGACTATGTGACCAAGCCCTTCTCCCCCGCTGAGCTGACCGCCCGGGTGGATGCGCTGTGCCGCCGCATTGGCGGGGACGGCTCCATGGACAACGTGGAGATTAGCCAGCCCCCTTTCCTGCTGAACACCCGGAACCGCACCCTGGAGAAGAACGGCCAGCGCATCAAGCTGACCCAGGTGGAGTACTCCGTCATCAAGCTGTTCATGGAGAACCCCGGCAAGGCCCTATCCCGGGAGGAGATTCTGGACGCCGTTTGGGGCCGGGACTATTTTGGAGAAGTGAAGATCGTGGATGTGAATATCCGCCGCCTGCGCATTAAGGTGGAGGATGATCCCACCAATCCCGTGTATATTACCACGGTTTGGGGATTTGGCTATAAATGGGGGACCTAATTAGCCCTCTTGATTGGAAGGAAGGAGGGAGAGGGACAGCATGGATCAGTGGGATGACTGGTTGGACGCCTATGTCAACGAGCATATGCCGGAATTGAACGTGGACGAGGGGGAAACGGAAGAGGAGCTGGAGGCTGTCCACCCCTCCAAGGAAAGCGGCTGGTACACCGGCCAGCGGCGGAGGGGAAAAAGGAGGCCCGCCCGGACCCGGGCAAAGCCTGAACCGTCCCCGGCCCCTGGGGAGGAGCTTCCCCTGCGGGAGGGCAAGGTTCGGACCATCTCCGTCAGCCCGAAAAAGCAGAATACAAGGCAGGCGCCTAAAAAGGACAGCTCCCGGAAGGGGCTGTTCCCTTTGCTGGCTCGAAGGAGAGGGGGGCGGAATACCCCCCAGGCGAACCGGGACCGGGAGAAGCGCCTCCGGGCCTCCAGCCTCCGGGCGCGCTGGCTGCTGAACAGCATGGGCGCCGTGAGCCTGGTGATGGCGGCGGTGACCGTGCTGGCCATTGTGCTGCTGTCCAACTATTATTATACCTCCATGGAGTCTGGCTTGGAAAACAGGGTCCAGACCGCCGCGGAGTTTTTCTCCATCTACCAGACGGAGAGCGAATATCGGGAGCGCGCCTCCTACTACGTCTCCAACTTCGGCGAGACAGACACTATTGAGCTGGAATTTTTGAATACCGACGGGGAGATCATCCTGTCCTCCTATGCCTATCAGCAGACCTCTGGCGTTCAGCCGGGGACAAAGGATATCTCCTCCGCCATCAGCAACGGAACCATTTCCAGCTGGGTGGGACGGGATTCGGAAACCGGGGAGCGAATCATGGCGGTCTCCGCACCGGTGATGCAGAACGGTTCTATGAAGGGCGTGATCCGCATGGTGACCTCCATGCGGGTGGTGGACCGGCAGATGATCCTGCTGACGGCGCTGCTGCTGGCTGTGGTGGCGGCCGTCCTGCTGATGATTTACTTGACAAACTTGTATTTCGTAAAATCCATCGCGGAGCCCATCGCCGCCATTACCGAGACAACCAAGCGCATTGCCGCAGGCAGTTATGGGGTTCAGATTGAGAAGAAATATAACGACGAGATCGGTGAGCTGGTGGACACCATCAACGATATGTCCCTGAAGATCAGCCAGGCGGAGAAGGTGAAGTCGGAGTTTATCTCCTCCGTGTCCCATGAGCTGAGGACGCCGCTGACCGCCATCAACGGCTGGGGCGAGACTCTGCTGCGGGGGGAGGTCACCGACCCCCGGGACGTGCAGAAGGGCATGGCCATTATTGTCAGTGAGGCCCGGCGGCTGACCAAGATGGTGGAGGAGCTGCTGGAATTCTCCCGCATTGAGGATGGCCGGTTCACCCTGCGCATTGAGCAGATCGACATCAAGGCGGAGTTGGAGGACGCGGTCTACACCTACCGGGAGTTCCTGCGGAAAAAGGGCATCGCCCTGGAGTATCACGACTGCGAAGAGGAGTTCCCCCCCATCCCCGGGGATCCAGAGCGCCTGTGCCAGGTGTTCTCCAACCTGCTGGATAACGCGGCCAAGCATGGGGGCAGCGGCAAGCGCATTACAGTCTCCATTTTCCCGGAGGGGGACATGGTGGCCATCCGCATCCGGGACTATGGCCACGGCATCCCCCCGGAGGAGCTGCCCCATGTGAAGACCAAGTTCTATAAGGGAAGCTCCAAGGCCCGGGGTAGCGGCATCGGACTGGCAGTCTGTGATGAGATCGCCATCCGGCATAATGGCTCGCTGACCATCGAAAATGCCCAAGGGGGAGGCTGCGTTGTGACCCTGAGGCTGCCCCTCCACGAAAACAATTAAAATCGGCAAAAATGGAAAAAGAGATTGCAAACAAATGTTCGATTTGATATAATCAGGAAAGGAACCCTAACAATGTCCAAAATCCAGGAACAAAGAGAATGTACCTTCCGCACCCGCATTGGCGGACAGGCCCTGATCGAGGGCATTCTGATGCGGGGCGTGACCAAGCAGGCCATCGTGGTCCGGGCGCCGGATGGCTCCCTCGTCATCAAAGAGGAGGAGCTCAAGCTCATCAAGGAGAAATACCCCATCCTGGGCCTGCCCCTGATCCGGGGCGCGGTGACCTTTATCGCCTCCCTGGTCAACGGGGTCAAGGCACTGATGTTCTCCGCGGAATATTACCCGGATACGGAGGATGGGCAGCCTGAGGAGCCGGGGAAATTGGAGCAGTGGCTCAGCAAGCACTTCAGTGACGAAAAGCTGATGAGCATGCTGGTGACCTTCTCTGTCGTCCTGGGCGTGGGCCTTTCCGTCGTGCTGTTTTTCCTGCTGCCTACCCTGTTGGGGACGGCGGTGACCCTGGTGACGGATAACCTGGTGGTTCGGAATCTGGCGGAGGCTGTGCTGCGGGCCATTATTTTCCTGGCATACATGATCGGTTGCAGCCAGACAAAGGACATGAAACGGGTCTTTGCCTACCACGGCGCGGAGCACAAGACCATCTTTTGTTACGAGAAGGGGGTGCCCCTGACGGTGGAGAATGTGCGCCCCATGTCCAAGCATCACCCCCGCTGCGGCACAAGCTTCCTGGTGGTGGTCATCATCGTGTCCATCCTGGTCTCCTCGGTGGTGTTCTCCATCTTCCGGGTGCGGAATGTGATCTGGCGCATGATCGCCCATTTGCTGCTCTTGCCCATCATCGTGGGCGTGACCTATGAGATCAATAGCTATTGCGGCCGCCATGATACGGCCCTGACCCGCATTTTGGCCGCCCCCGGCCTGTGGATGCAGAGGTTCACCACCAACGAACCCGACGATTCCATGATCGAAGTGGCCATCAAGGCCCTGGAGCTTGTGATCCCCCAGGAGAAGGGCAGTGATGCGTGGTAAGAGTTGGTGTTGAGGAAAGGGGGGTGACCATGGGATGGCAGCAACCTATAACGAATTATACCTGGAGGCCAGAAGGCTCCTGCGGGAGTGCGGCGTGGTGGAGGACCAGCTGGAAGCCCGGGAGCTGATCTGCTATGCCTCGGGGAAAAGCCGGAAGGAGTTCCTGCGGGACCGGAATCTGTATACCTCCCATGAGATCGAAGAGAAGATGCATGACCTGCTGAGACGCCGCCGGGCGGGGGAGCCGGTGGCTTATCTCATCGGCCAGTGGGAGTTCTACGACATCTCCTTGGATGTCACCCGGGAGGTGCTGATCCCCCGCCCGGACACGGAGGTCCTGGCAGAGCGGGGGATTGCCTGCGCCGGAGAGGTCATGGAGAGCTGCCGGGTGCTGGATCTCTGCTGCGGCTGCGGCTGCATCGGCATCGCGGTGGCCCGCTATGTGCCTGGCTGCCGGGTGGTGCTGGCGGATTGCTCCGAAGAGGCGCTGCGTGTTTCCAGGCAAAATGTCCGGAAAAATAACCTGAAAAGCCGGGTGAGCTGCGCCAAGGTGGACGCCTTGGGGGAGCCGCCGGAAAACTTCGGTACATTTAACATCATTGTCTGCAATCCGCCCTATATCCGCACGGCGGAGCTGGAGACCCTGGATGTCTCGGTCAAGGACTACGAGCCCCACCTGGCCCTGGATGGCGGAAGGGATGGGCTGGATTTTTACCGGAATATCACCCGGAGGTGGAAGCGGCTGCTGCGCCGGAATGGCAAGCTCATCTTTGAGGTGGGCTATGACCAGGCAGAGCAGGTCTCCGGGCTGATGAAGGAGGCGGGCTTCCAGCAGATCGGCTGCTATCAGGACGCCGGCGGGATCTGGCGAGTGGTAGAGGGCGTCCGGTGAGCCGCTAATCGCTAATTAAAGTATATTAACGCAAACCAGCGTATGGAGGAATTACAATATGGCAAAGAAGTACACGGTGGAGCAGGCGGCCCCTGCGTCAGACCGCACAAAGGCATTGGAAACCGCCATGGCCCAGATTGAACGCGCCTACGGCAAGGGCTCGATCATGCGCCTAGGGGAGACCACCCAGGGGGAGGTGGACGCCATTTCCACCGGCTCCCTGGCCCTGGATTTCGCCCTGGGGGTCGGCGGCCTGCCCAAGGGAAGGATCGTGGAGATTTACGGCCCGGAGTCCTCCGGCAAGACCACCCTGGCGCTGCACGTTGTGGCTGAGTGCCAGAAGAAGGGGGGCACCGCCGCGTATATTGACGCGGAACACGCCATGGACCCCTACTATGCCCGGGCTTTGGGGGTGGATATTGACTCCATGCTCATTTCCCAGCCGGACAACGGGGAGCAGGGCCTGGAGATCTGCGAGGCACTGGTCCGCTCCGGCGCAGTGGACGTGGTGGTAGTGGACTCGGTTGCCGCCCTGGTCCCCCGGGCTGAGATCGAGGGGGAGATGGGCGACAGCTTCGTGGGGGTTCAGGCCCGCCTGATGAGCCAGGCCCTGAGAAAGCTGGCCGGCTCCATTTCCCGCACCAACTGCATCGTGATCTTCATCAATCAGCTCCGGGAGAAGATCGGGGTCATGTACGGCAACCCGGAGACCACCACCGGCGGCCGGGCGCTGAAATTCTACTCCTCTGTGCGGATTGACGTCCGCCGCATTGAGACCCTGAAGGCGGGGGGCGAGATGATCGGCAACCACACCCGGGCCAAGGTGGTCAAGAACAAGGTGGCCCCGCCCTTCCATGAGGCGGAGTTTGACATCATGTACGGCGAGGGCATTTCCAAGCTGGGAGAGCTGGTTGACCTGGGAGTCAAGCTGGACCTGGTGCAGAAGAGCGGCTCCTGGTACGCCATGGGGGACGTCCGCATTGGCCAGGGCCGGGACGCCGCCAGGCAGTATCTCAAGGACAATCCGGAGATCGCGGACAACCTGGAGGCGGAGATCCGCAAGAACGCCTTTAAGCTGATGAGCAAGCAATCCCAGATCGCGGCCCGAGCGGCGGGCCGGGCTGTGGATATTTCTGCAGAGGACTTTGAGGACGAAGATACGGAGACGAATCAGTGAGAATTGAAGCCCTCGAGCCCTCCAAGCGGATCAAGGGCGAATATATCCTCCGCCTGGCGGATGAGAGCACGCTGAAGGTGACGGACAACGAGGTGGTTTCCTTCTGTCTCTATTCCGGCCAAGAACTGGACGGGGAGGCCCTGGAAGCCCTGAAGGAGGCGGCTGGGGCGAGCCGTGCCAGGTCGTTGGCGGCCAGGCTTGTGGGGCGCAGGCCCATGTCCAGGCGGGAGCTGCTCCAAAAGCTGGGGGAGAAGGGGGTCCGGGAGGGGGACCGGGAGTCTGCCGCCGACTGGCTGGAGGAGCTGGGCGCCCTGGATGACGGGAGCTATGCCCGCACTGTGGTGTGGTACTATTCCCAGCGGGGCTACGGTCCCAAGAGGTTGGAACAGGAGCTGTTCCGCCGGGGGGTGCCCCGGGAATTCTGGGCGGATGCCCTGCCGGAGGCCGCCCCTGCGGAGGAGGGTGTGGATCGTTTCCTGCAAAATAAGCTGCGGGGAAGGGAGCCCAATGATCCCAAGGAGATCAAGCGGGTTTCTGACGCGCTGCTCCGCCGGGGCTACAGCTGGGAGCAGATCAAGGAAGGGCTTCGCCGCTACGGCGCGGAGCTGGAGGATACAGAATAAAAACGCGGGCATAGCCCGGTTAGGAGAGTTGGCATTGAATACCTATCGCGTGGCGTTTATCTCTCTGGGATGCGCCAAGAATCTGGTGAATACCGAACAGATGATGGCCCTGGTGAAGGAGGCCGGACATACTATCGTGGAGGACCCGGCCCAGGCCGACGTGGCTGTGCTGAACACTTGCGGCTTTATTGACGCGGCGAAGAGTGAGGCCATTGACAATATTCTACAGCTGAACCAACTGAAAACCACCGGGAGCCTGCAAAAGCTGCTGGTCACCGGCTGCCTGTCCCAGCGCTATCAGCAGGAAATCCTGAAGGAGCTGCCTGAGGTGGACGGCATTCTGGGTACCGGCAGCTATACGGACATTGTGCCCGCCATCCAGCAGGTGATGGAGGGGGGGAAGCCCACCTATTTCGGCAATATCCACCGCACCCAGGAGGATGGCGCCAGGCTGGTGACCGCCCCTCGGTACATGGCCTACTTGAAAATTGCCGAGGGCTGCTCCAACTGCTGCGCATTCTGCGTGATCCCTTCCCTGCGGGGCCGCTATCGCAGTCGCCCCATGGATTCCCTATTGGCCGAGGCCAGGGGCCTGGCCGCCAGCGGGGTCAAGGAGCTCATTGTCATCGCCCAGGATATCACCCGCTATGGCACGGATTTTGATGGCAAGCATCACCTGGCCCAGCTCCTCCGGGAGCTGTGCAAAATCGATGGCTTCCAGTGGATTCGCCTGCACTACCTCTATCCCGATGACTTCGACGACGAGCTCATCGATACCATTGCCAACGAGCCAAAGATCCTGCACTACCTGGATATTCCCATCCAGCACGCCAACGATAAGCTTTTGGCCACCATGAATCGTCGGGGCACCAAGCAGGAGATTCTGGACCTGTTTGCCAAGCTGCGCCAGCGGATTGGCGACCTGGTGCTGCGCACCAGCCTGATCTGCGGCCTACCCGGGGAGGGGGAGGAGGAATTCCAGGAGCTTTGCGACTTCCTGAACCAGGTGAAGATCCAGCGGGCCGGGGTGGTCCGGTACTCCCCGGAGGAGGGAACCCCCGCCGCCGCTATGGAGAATCAGGTGCCGGAGGAGGTGGCCGCCCGCCGGGTTGAGCTGGTTGTGGATTTACAGTCCCGGATTATGGACGAATTCAATGAGAGCCGCTTGGGGGAGACACTGGAGGTCCTCTGCGAGGGCTTCGACCCGGATATGGGCTGCTTCTGCGGCCGCACCTATGCGGATTCCCCTGATATTGATGGCAAGGTTTACTTCACCGCGGCCGGGGCCGTCATGCCCGGGGAACTGGTCAAGGTCCTGATTACGGACACCACCGACGACGGGGACCTGACCGGCGAGATCGCGGACTAAGGAGGGGCAAAGGATGAATTTAGCCAATAAGATCACCCTGTTCCGGGTGGTTATGATCCCGGTGTTCCTGATATTTTGCTATCTGAGCTTCCCGGCCAGCAATTATATCGCCCTGGGCGTCTTTATCCTGGCCAGCCTTAGCGACTTCGCGGACGGACAGATCGCCCGGCGCCGCAACCTGGTAACCGATTTCGGCAAGTTCATGGACCCCCTGGCGGACAAGGTGCTGGTCACCGCTGCCATGCTGATGTTCGTGGAATGGGGGCTGATGCCGGCCTGGGAGCTGGCGGTGGTCATTGCCCGGGAGTTCGCGGTCAGCGGCCTGCGCATGATGGCCGCCAGCGATGGCAAGGTCATTGCCGCCGCCTGGTCCGGCAAGGTGAAGACCGCCTCCACCATGGTCTGCATCATCCTGATGTTCCTGCCCATTCCGGCGGTGCTGAATACCATCTGCTGGGTGGTGATTCTGGTGACCACCGTTTATTCCGGCATTGAGTATTTCATCAAGAATAAGAACGTCATTGATTGGACCAATCTGTAGGGGAGATGGGGATAACTTGCGAGTTTCAATGAAGGGCTCTATCATTAAGGGCGTGTGTGTCGGCCTGGTGGTGAGCGTCGTGATCCTGCTGCTCTTTGGTTTGGTGGGAAAGAGCTGGCTGGTGGGAGTGCTGGCGGGGTTCTGCTGCTTTGTTGGCTTCTTCTGTATCACCTTTGCCTGGTTTTATCTCAAGGCGGTGGAGCGCTCATATAAGGGACAGCGCGGCTCCCAGGACCAGGAGAGGGAACCTCAGGATGACTCCTCTGAAAAGGAATAACGTCGCAACGCGGCTGCCAGAAGGCGGCCGCATTTTTTGCGCCACGTTTATGCCCAAGGGATTGACGAAAAGAGGATAAAATATACCCACCTAGCAGATTTAGACAGGAAAGGAGACTCCTTATGAAAAGAAGATTGCAGGCCCTGGAGCTGACGATGGCGCTGTTGTACTCCGTCATCCCCACGGGAGCTGCTGCGGCGACTGGGAACACAGGCGCGAAGCTGATTGCCTTTACCTTTGACGACGGCCCTTCCAGATACACATCCCAGCTGCTGGATGGACTGAAGGAGCGGGGGGGTGTGGCCACCTTCTTTATGACCGGCGTCAACGGCTCTGGCGGGATCACAAACTATACCTCTCTGCTGACCCGGATGCGGGATGAGGGTCACCAGCTGGCCAACCATACATACAGCCATATCACCCCCTTCAATACCCAATCCGCCTCTACCATCACCTGGGCGGCGGGGAGCAGCGGGGTACAATTTCTTGTACTTCAACTCCTCCAATACCGCGCTTACCAGCCGGGCAGGTGCATTCTCCGGTATTGCATTTTCACAATTCAGCGCAAGTGCCAGTTGACCTCTGCGCTCATATACGCTACACAGGGCTTGCTTTGGTTTTTCTTCACAAATTATGCCTATAGCAAAAAGAAAGACTGGACAGCCCCAAAAGGGCTGTCCAGTCTTTCTTTTTCATGGACTCATTTTGCAACGGGTCCGGTTTCATGGATGGCATAGTTCGGTTGTGGTGATTTCACCGTGTTCCCTTTCAAAGGCCTCAACACATCTGCGGATCAGGTAGACCGATTGACCGTTTTTTTCTGGCCTTCGTATTTTGAGACATAGCCGAATTTATCCAGCAATTTTTGGTCAATGCGTAGCGTATAACGAGTTTTATTATCCGTCATGGTCAAATCCTCCTGTGACGAAGTATTGACATCATTTTAACGACTGTTTATAAGTAGGTGTCAACTTGATGAATTTTATAGATAAGGAATGACGCATAATAGACGAGTACAGAAAGCCGTATCTGATCTTGTGGAAGGGCTGCGACGGAGCGTTGAAGGAGATCCGAAATCAAAACCATGGAAAGGCCCAAGAGATTCTCATCCGTGCCCAACAGGAGGCGGAGGAGGTTTATATCCAGGAGTAGCTCTCGAAAATGCAAGCATTTTCTCGAATTTGGAGCGACTCGTGCCGCCAAAAGGCGGCCACTCGCTGCATTTGCGCGGATAGAGGAAGATGCCATTCGGCCGCGCGGCACACCCTGCCGCAGCGCACGTTTGCAGGGCGAGAAGTGAATTTCACTTGATTCCGTCAGCAAGCTGACGGAACTCTGCTGAGGGCTTGTAAAAAGCAGTGCCCACCCGGGAATGGGTGGGCACTTGTTTATGGGTTGATTAGCACGGATTTGTTGAATTATTTCACAATGGACTGCACCTGCACAGCCAGCTCCCCGCCGTCCAAATAGACGGACAGGTTGCAGTCCGGTTCCGTGGCCCCTTCTATGATCTTCCGGCCGATCAGGGTCTCCACCGTATGCTGGACATAGCGGCGCAGGGGCCGGGCGCCAAAGGCGGGGTCATAGGCCTCCTCAATGATGAAGGCCTTGGCGTCGTCCGTCAGGGAGACCGCCAGCTGCTTATCCTCCAGGCGGCGGTTCAGATCCGCCACCAGCAGGTCAATGATGTGGGTGATGTTCCCCCGAGGCAGGGGCTTATACATGACGATCTCGTCCAGGCGGTTCAGGAACTCGGGGCGGAAGGAGCGCTTCAGCAGCTGTTCCACCTGGTTCCGGGCCTCCTGGCTGATGGTGCCGTCCTCTTGGATGCCGTCCAGCAGGAACTGGCTGCCCAGATTGGAGGTCAGTATGATGATGGTGTTCTTAAAGTCCACTGTCCGGCCCTGGCTGTCGGTAATCCTGCCGTCATCCAGCACCTGGAGCAGCACGTTGAAGACGTCGGGGTGGGCCTTCTCCACTTCGTCGAAGAGCACCACGGAGTAGGGCTTCCGGCGGACAGCCTCCGTCAGTTGGCCGCCCTCCTCATACCCCACATATCCCGGAGGCGCG
>CAYLVH010000034.1:0-17306 GCA_964387095.1 uncultured Oscillospiraceae bacterium | reverse complement strand
TACTGGATTCTAATATGCTGCTTAGAGTCCTTTCTCAAAATTGATTTCCGTGGGTATTTGGCCCTTTATTTGCTGTTCAAAGGGCAAAAGGGCAAAAGCTGAAAGGCCGAGACCTTCCAGCTTTTTCACCGCGTTATTTCTTTCCATTCAGGTAGCTGATCCCCGCCTTGGCGGACATCTGCTCGGCCTCCTTCTTGCTATGGCCCTGGCCATGTCCGATGGGGGTCCCATTCAGCTGGACCTCCACAAAGAAGGTCTTTGCGTGGTCGGGTCCGGTGGAGCCCGTCAGATGATAGCTCAGCACCTTACCATTCTTCCGCTGAACCAGCTCCTGAAGGGCGGTCTTATAGTCCTGATTGGCTGCGTCCCGGGTGCCGATGCGGTCGAGAATATAGGTTTGGATCAGCTGTCTGGCCTGGGAGAGCCCGCCGTCCAGATAGACCGCCGCCAGCAGAGCCTCCACCGCATCCGCGATGATGGAATTCCGGGTGCGGCCACCTCCAGCCTCTTCCCCCTTGCCCAGCAGCAGATAGCTGCCCAGATCCAGCTCATGGGCCACATTGACCAGGTTCTCCTCACAGACCAGGCTGGCCCGAAACCGGGTCAACTCTCCCTCAGGCCAATCTGTCCGGGTGCGGAACAGGTACTCCGCCACCACCATTCCCAGCACGGAGTCTCCCAGAAATTCCAGGCGTTCGTTGCTCTCGCTGCCCTTGGACCGGTTCTCATTGGCGTAGGAGGAATGGGTCAGCGCATTCTCCAACAGCTTCGGGTCACGAAAGGTGTAGCCCAATTTTTCTTCTAAGGTTTTCATCGTATGTCACTCACCTTTCAGGCTTGCATGTTAGCCATATCGTCCGCAATCGCCTGGCAGACATTCCCTGCCACGGCGCTGCGGGCCTGCCGGATGGCGCAGTAAATCGCCCGGGCATCGGAGGAGCCATGGGCCTTCACCACCGGCTTGTTGATGCCCAGGATGCAGGAGCCGCCCACCTCCCGGTAGTCCAGTTTCTTTTTGAAGTCTTTCAGGCCATCCTTCACCAGCAAGTAACCCAACTTAGCGCTGGTGTTCCTCTGGAACACATCCTTGAGCATCCCGCTGATAAACATGGCGGTGCCCTCCATGGCCTTCAGAAAAATGTTGCCGGAGAAGCCGTCCGCCACAATGACGTCCACGTCACCAAAGATAGCCTCCCGGCTCTCCACATTGCCGGTAAAGTTCAGGACGCCCTGCAGCTGGGTCAGCTTATCATAGGCCTCTTTGCGGAGCTGATCGCCCTTTCCATGCTCCGCGCCGATGTTCAGCAGCCCCACCCTGGGGTTCTCCCGGCCCAGGACGCAGCGGGCGTAGGCCGCTCCCATCAGGGCAAACTGTACCAGATACTCCGGGGTACACTCCGCGTTGGTGCCCGCGTCTATGAGCACGGCGCCGCCGCAGCCGGTGGGCACCACCGGGGCCACTGCGGCACGGCGGATCCCCTTGGAACGGCGAACAATCAGCGTAGCCGCAGAGAGTAGGGCTCCGGTGGAACCGGCGCAGACGAAGGCGTCCCCCTCGCCGGTTTTCAATAGGTTCAACCCCACCGTCATGGAGGAATCCCGCTTCCTGCGGAAGGCATTGGCAGGGTCATCCTCCATGGTGATGACCTGGGTGGCGTTGGCAATAGAGATCCGTTCCGCATCCTCCGAAACGCCCTCTGCTGCCAGCGCGGCCCGGACCGGCTCCTCCTGTCCCACCAAAATTAGCTCGCAGTCCTTAAAATCCCTCCAGGCCGCAATAGCGCCCTGCACAAGGGCCTGGGGCGCACGGTCGCCGCCCATTGCGTCGATGACAATTTTTATCATATACTTTCGCCTTTCTTATTGCAGATCCAGCCTCTCCAGGGCCTCCAAGGCGCGCTGGGAAAGGGCCGCATTTTTATTTCTCTTGCCCTTCACACGATACCCCAGGGCGGGGATGATGCCGAAATTCACATTCATCGGCTGGAAGTTGACCACGGTGGGGTTGCTGATGTAACAGACCAGGGCGCCCATGGCGGTCTCTTGAGGGAAATTGACAGGTTCCTTCCCCTGGATTCGCTTTGCCAGCTCTACGGCAGCGACAAAACCGGAGGCCGCGGACTCCACATACCCCTCCACACCGGTCATCTGTCCGGCGAAGGACAGGCGGGGTTCCGTCAGGGACTGGTAATAGCGGTTCAGCAGGGCCGGGGAGTTCAGGTAGGTGTTTCGGTGCATGACGCCGTACCGGAGGAACTCCGCGTTCTCCAAGCCGGGGATCATGCCGAACACCCGCTTCTGCTCCGGAAAGGTCAGGTGTGTCTGAAAGCCCACAATATTATAAATCGTTCCCTCGTCATTGTCCTTCCGCAGCTGCACCACCGCATAGGGTTCCTTCCCGTTTCTGGGGTCAGGCAGGCCCACAGGCTTTAACGGGCCGTAGCACAGGGTGTCATGTCCCCGGCGGGCCATGACCTCCACAGGCATGCATCCCTCAAATACGCCCTTGTCATCAAAGTCGTGGAGCTGAGCCTCCCTGGCGTTCCGCAGCTCCTCCCAGAAGGCGTCATACTCTTCCCGGCTCATGGGGCAGTTGATATAGTCCGCCGTCCCCTTGTCATAGCGGGAGGCGAACCAGGCGGTTTCCATATTGATGGATTCAAAGCTAACCAAAGGCGCCACCGCATCGAAAAAATGCAAATAATTTTCCCCCGGGAAGTGCTTTGCAATATCCTCCGCCAAGGCATCGCTGGTCAGGGGGCCGGACGCGATGAGCACATTGCCTTCCGGTGGGATTTCCTTGACCTCTTTTGCAACCACGGTGATATTGGGATGGGAACGGATTTGGTCGGTGATGGCCTGGGCGAAGGCCACCCGGTCCACCGCCAAGGCCCCGCCAGCGGGCACCTGATGGGTGTCCGCGCAGGCCATAATCAGGGACCCGCTGCGGCGCAGCTCCTCTTTCAGCAGGCCAACGGCGTTTTCCAGCCCGTTGGCCCGGAGGGAGTTGGAACAAACCAACTCGCCGAACAGCGGGCTTTTGTGGGCGGGGGTCATTTTCTCCGGCTTCATTTCATAAAGCTCCACCGAAATCCCCCGCCAGGCCAGCTGCCAAGCGGCCTCGCTGCCTGCCAGGCCCGCGCCGATTACAATTACTTTTTCCATAGTTTATTCCTCATGGGCAAACTCCGCCTGCTTGACGGTGGTTTTCTTTGCCGCGACCGTTTTCCCAGTGGACTTCTTCACCGTGGTCTTTTTGGCGGTGGTCTTCTGAGCAGGGGATTTCTCCTCTGCCGCGCTCTTTTTGGCCGTCTTGCGGGCGGTGGTTTTCTTGGCCCCGGTTTCTTCCGCAGTCGCCGCCGTCTCAACCGCCTCAGCCGCCGTCTCATTGACCTTTTCCGCTTTCGGCTTCCGGTAGCCGGGCCGCTGTTCCTCGGGGAGGAAGTTGGGACAATCCGGATTGATGCAGAAGGGCTTCTTGGCGCCCCGGCCGGACTTTTTGAACATGGTCTGCCCGCACTCCGGGCAGGTTTCTTTCACCGGCACATCCCAGCTCATGAAGTCGCAGGGAATGCCCACCTTGGCATTATTCCGCTCACAGCCGTAATAGGTGAACCCCCGCTTGGAGGTCTTTTTCAAGATACGGCTTCCGCACTTGGGACAGCGGCCAGGCATCTGAATGACAATAGGCTTGGTAAAGGTACACTCCGGATAGCCAGGGCAGGCCAAAAAGCGGCCGAACCGGCCGTATTTGATGACCATCTGCTTGCCGCACACATCACAGACCTCGTCCGACAGCTCCACAGGGATCTTGATGCGCTCGCCATCCAAGTCCTTTTCGGCCTGGGCCAATTCGGCGGACATGCCGGTATAGAACCGGCGAAGGACATCCTTCCAATACTCTTTGCCGGCCTCCACATTGTCCAGCTGGCTTTCCATATTGGCCGTGAAGCCGGGGTCCACAATATCCTTGAATTTATCCTTCATCAGGTCGGTGACCACTTCCCCCAGGGGGGTGGGCCGGAGGGCGCGCCCCTCCTTCACCACATAGTCCCGGCTCATAATGGTGGAGACAATGGGGGCATAGGTAGAGGGCCGGCCGATGCCCTTTTCCTCCAGCAGCTTGATCAGCGTGGCCTCGGTGAACCGGGGTGGTGGCTGCGTGAAATGCTGGGCCGGGGTGAATTCCGAGGCGGTAACCTCCTCGCCCTCGTTCAGGTCGGGCAGTGGAGTCTGCTTCACCACCTCGTCGTCGTCCTTGCCCTCCTCATAGACGGCGGTAAAGCCGGCAAATTTCAAGGAGGAGTGGTTGGCCCGGAAAATATGTCCGTTGGACGTCACGTCAATGGACACATTGTCATAGACTGCATTGGCCATCTGGCAGGCCAGGAAACGGCTCCAGATCAACTTATACAATTTATATTGATCTCCCGTCAGGCTCTTGCGGATGGACTCCGGGGTCAGGTTTATGTTGGAGGGCCGGATGGCCTCGTGGGCATCCTGGGCGTTGCTCTTGGTCTTGAAGTGGCGGGTCTCTGGGGGGTAATACTCCGCGCCATAGCGGGAGACGATCAGGTTTTTGGCCGCATCCAGAGCCTCCTGGGACAGGCGCAGGGAATCCGTTCTCATATAGGTGATGAGGCCCACAGTGCCCTCGCCCTCGATATCCACGCCCTCATACAGCTGCTGGGCGATGGACATGGTGCGCCTGGGGGGCATATTCAGCTTTCGGGAAGCCTCCTGCTGTAGGGTGGAGGTGATAAAGGGGGGTGCGGGCTGGCGCTGCTTATTGCTGCGCTTCACTGTCTGCACGATAAACGGGCCGGGCTTGGCCTCGTCGATGACCTGCCGGACAGCCTCCTGGCTGTTCAGCTCAGCCTTCTTGTCTCTGCCATGATAATGGGCCACAAAGTTGCCAAACTTCGGTAAAATGCGTGAGAACTTCACATCCAGGGACCAGTATTCCCGGGGCACAAAGGCCTTGATCTCCTCCTCCCGCTCCACCACCAGGCGGGTGGCCACAGACTGCACCCGCCCCGCGGACAGGCCCCGCTTTACCTTCCGCCACAGCAGCGGGGAGATCTGATATCCCACGATGCGGTCCAGGAAGCGGCGGGCCTGCTGGGCATCCACCAGATTTTGGTCAATACCCCGGGGATTGGAGATGGCCTCCTGCACTACCCGTTTGGTGATCTCGTTAAAGGTGACCCGGTAGGTCTTATCTTCGGGAATGCCCAACAGCTCCTTCAGATGCCAGGAAATGGCCTCTCCCTCCCGGTCCGGGTCGGTGGCGAGAAACACTTTTTCGCTGTTGGCCGCCGCAGACTGCAGGCCGGCAATGACCTCCTCCTTTCCTTTAATGGGCTGGTAATCCGCTTTGAAATCGTGGTCAAAGTCGATGCCGATCTTGCTCTTGGGCAGGTCCCGGACATGCCCCATGGACGCCTTCACTTCATAGCTGGGTCCCAGATATTTTCCAATTGTCTTTGCTTTTGCTGGTGACTCAACAATCACCAGGTTTGTTTTTGCCATATGGTTAGGTTCCTCCAAAAAGGTGTTATTCCATTTTTATCCGGAGCTTGGCTTCATAGCAGCCATTGTGCTCCTCCACCAGTCCCCGCAAGGTGAGGACGGTCAGCGCAGAAAGCACCCGGCGGGCGGGAATATCGGTGAGCTCGATCACTTCATTCCCGCTCTTTCCTCCAGATTGCAGGCAGGCCAGGATCTTCTGCTCGTCATCCGTATACTCGTCCGGATGTTCATGGACGTCAATATATGCTTTGTTTTCCGGTTTGTCAACTACTTTTTTTATCTGATTCTTAGATTTTGTCAGGGAAACTGCGTTTTCCCTCTCTTTTCCAGCACTTTTTTTATAATTCGACTTTTTTTCCAACCGCACCCGGGAGAGATAGCGCACCTGATACTGGCACAACACCTCATCGCCGCTGGTCACGGGAATCGCGCCGTCCTTAATCAGGCCCAGCACCCCTGCGCCCTCTGGGCGATCCGCCCCAGTGGGCACGGCAAAGAGATCCCGGTTCTGCTCCATGGCCAACCTAGCCACCAGCATGGTTCCGCTGGTGACACCGCCCTCTACGCACAGGGTGCCCACGCATAGGCCGGTCAGAATTCGATTGCGGATGGGGAAATTCCGCCCTACAGGCTCCCGGCCAGGCGGGTATTCGGTGACCAAGGCGCCATTTTTCAGCACCCGCTTGTACAGCTTATGACTATACTGGTCAAAGGGAACATCCACGCCGCCCGCCAATACGCAGACCACTGGGCCTCCCGCCCGAAGGGCGGCGTTCGCCGCCGCATAATCGCAGCCCGGCACCACACCAGTCACCACCAGGCCGCCCTGCTCCGTGATCTCATAGGCCAGTTTATCCGCCATCCGTCTGCCATATTCGGAGCATCTTCTGGTTCCGGCCATGGCAATGGCGGCCTCGTCGTCAAAGTGGATCTGCTTTCCCTGCATGTACAGCACCAAAGGCGGCTGGAAAATATGCCGCAGGCGCTCCGGATAGCCGGAATCCTGGAGGGTGTAAATGCGGACGCCTAAGCGGTCACAGTCAGCCAGAATCTTCTCCGGCAGCTCCATAGACTTATCCTTTAAGGAAGCCCGGGCATCCGGGCGCAGGGTGGGCAGGCTATTATATCGCTCCGGCGCGGCATAATAGGCCTCCTCTGGCGACCCAAAATACTCCAGCGTCCGATGCATCCCGTCTAAAGACAGCTCCGTGCGGGTTGTCAGCCATAACCAGTATTTGATTTCGGTCATTATCTTCACCCGATTTCTCTATATCTATGTTCGGTACCTCTCCCATAACACAACAGCCGCCGCTGCCGCCGCATTTAAGGACTCGCACTGGGGTTCCATCGGGATTTTAATGGTCTTTTCGCAAAGATCCAACAGCTCCCGGGAGGCCCCCCTCCCTTCGCTGCCAATGGTCACGACGGCCCTGTCCAGCTTGAACCGCCCCAGGGTCACAGTATCATCCCGCAGGGCCGTGGCGTACAGGGGCAGCGCGGACCGCTTGCAAAGCCCGGCCAGCTCCTCCACCGTGGTCTCGTAAACCGGAAGGCGAAACACCGCGCCCATGGACGCCCGCACCGTCTTGTGATTGTAGGGGTCCACACAATTATTCACCAGGATCAGCCCGTCCGCCCCCAAGGCGTCCGCCGTCCTCCAGATAGAGCCCACGTTGCCGGGGTCCTGAAGCCCGTCCAGCACCAGATACATGCTGCCGGGCAGCACCTCCGGCGGGGTCAGCTTCTTCATCTGGCTCAGGAACAGCACCCCCTGGGGCGTCTCCATGGGCGAAATCGACTTCATCAGCTCCGGCGGCACAATCACCGTGCGCACGGGGGGCAGCTCAGGCAGCTCCACCTGCTCCGTGGCAATCAGCGCCACCAGCTCCGCCCCCCATTTCAGAGCCTCCTCCAGCATCTTCACCCCGTCACAGAGGAATTCCTCATTCTGGCGGCGAAAGGAGCGGCTTGTGGTTATTTTTCGAATATGTGTCATCAGCGGATTGCTCCGGCTTGTGATCCGTTCCATTTATAACTTCCTCAAAGCGTTGATGGCTGAGGTCTCCCCCACCACAATCACGCGGTCATTGTGCAGAAAGCTGTAATCCGCTGTGGGGGCCACCTGAATCTCATTTGCGCCGGCAGCACGCACCGCCACGATGTTGACCCGATAGGCCCTTCGAATATCCAGCTCCTGAATATTCTTGCCCGTCCATCTCTTGGGCACGGGCAGCTCTAAAATGCCGTAATCCGGACTCAGCTCCAAATAATTGACCAGACTGGTCCCCACCAATTTTTGGGCCAGCTTGGTTCCCATCTCATGTTCCGGGAACACCACAAGGTCCGCGCCAATCCGCTCCAAAACCTGGCGGTGAATGTGGCTTTTGGCCTTGCAGATCACTTGGGATACCTTTAACTCCTTTAAATTCAAGGTCACCAACGCACTGGCGCCAATGTCGGAGCCCACGGCCAGAATGGCGCAGTCCATGCCGGACACGCCCAGCTCCCGCAGCTGCTGCATTTTGGTGGCATCACAGCAGACCGCCTGAGTCACACTGTCCGCTATCCGTTCCACCTGCTCCATATCCCGGTCCACAGCCAAAACATCGTAGCCCTGACGGTAAAGCTCCTCCGCGACGGCGCTGCCGAACCGGCCAAGGCCAATGACCACAAATGACTTCATAGCATGCTCCGATCCTTTCTCCTTAGCCGATCATCACCCAGCCTTCGGGGTAGCCCAACTGGCCCCTGCCCTTTCTCCGGCTGACAAAGGACAGGGAAATGGACAAGACCCCCACCCGTCCCACAAACATCATGCACATGATCCAGAGCCGTGAGAGGCCGCTCAGGGTTGGGGTGATCCCCATACCCAAGCCGGTGGTGCCAAGGGCCGCCGCCGACTCATACAGGGCGTCCGTATAGGGGATTCCCTCCACCATGGTCAGGAAGATGGAGGTGAACACCATTAGCAGCACCACCATGAGCACCAGGTTCATGGCATCCACCACCTTTTGGTGGGAAATTTTGTGCCCCCCAATGACAAGCTCCCGCTTGCCAGTCAGGCCGCTCCACAGGGAGCGAAACAGCACCACAATCGTGACCACTTTGACGCCGCCGGCCGTAGAGCCGGAAGCTCCCCCCACCAGCATAAAGAGAACCGAGACGATCTTAGACCCCTCCGTCAGCGCGGCCTGATCGATGGCCGCAAAGCCGGTGGTACGCAGGATGACCGACTGAAACAGGCTGGCCAGCAACTTTTTTCCCAGGCTCATCCCCCCGATTGTCTCCGGGTTGCTCCACTCAGCCAGGGCAAAAAACACGGTTCCCTGCAAAATCAGGCCGCCGGATGCGGAGAGCACCAGCCGGGAATAAAGGCTCAGGCGCTTCCAGCGGCGGTTCCTGGCCACGTCCTCCCAGACGAAAAAGCCCAGCCCCGGGATCACTGTCAGGACCATAATCAGCAGGCAGAGATAGGGATCCGTGGCGTATTCCGTCATGCTGGTAAAGGGTCCGCTGGCCCCCATCAGGTCAAAGCCTGCGTTACAGAAGGTGGAAACCGAGGTAAAAAGGGACCGCCATAGTCCCCCCGCCCAGCCAAACCTTGGCACAAAGCGGATGGCAAAGAGCACCGTCCCAACCAATTCAAACCAAAAGGTCCCCCGGAGGGCCAAGCGAAGGACGGGTATCACGCCGCTGAGATCCTTTAAATTTAGGGCGGAGACCACCGTGACCCGCTGGGAAAAGCTGATTTTCCGCTTTATCAATAGTGAAATCAATATCATAATGGTGACAAGGCCCAGGCCGCCTACCTGGATCATGCACAAGATCACTGCCTGTCCAAAGAAGGACCAGTAGATCCAGTTGTCCACCAGCAGAAGACCGGTGACACAGGTGGCGCTGGTCGCGGTGAATAAGGCGGTCAGCGGGTTGGTCCAGCACCCCGACCCGGAGGATGCCGGCAGCATCAGCAGCAGCGCTCCCGTCAACAGGATCACCAGGAAACCGATGCTGACCAGACCGGCAGGGTTCAGGCGATGTTTCTTTCTGCGCATCGTTTCCCATCCTCTCTGCTTGATTCCTGGCAAACTGTACAGAAAGGCTGTCTCAGGACGCAATTGTCCAAAAACAGCCAGTGTCAAAGCCTATGTTCCGGATTTTTTCCAGGCTCCCGCCGGTTATGTACCCATTCTTTTATATCATGTTCTCCCAGCACATTTCAAGTCTTTTTTACTAACTTTTCCACTCTTGCCCCCATTTTCTCGAATTTTGGCAGAAGTAGGGGAAAAGCGCCGCAGTCCGGGACTGCGGCGCCCTCCTCAGAGGAAAAACAGAATCTCAGGAATTACTCCTTGATGCTGTTCTCGTAGGCCTCGATCATTCTCTTCACCATCTGGCCGCCCACAGAACCGGCCTCGCGGGAGGTCAGGTCGCCGTTATAGCCGTTCTTCAGGTTGACGCCAACCTCGTTGGCTGCTTCCATTTTAAACTTGTTCATAGCTGCCTTAGCTTCGGGAACAATAATGCGGCTATTGCTCTTCTTATACTGCTCGTTCATAATGATACATCTCCTTTTCTCTCTTGGTCCTTTTTGTCGGATCGCCTGATCCAAGTGTAGTTTGGACCACGAGAGATTTTCTATGTATCTATTCTTTTGCCAGTTTTTACGGTTTTTTACTTTAAAACTGTGAAAATCTTAGATTTTTACATAAAATGCGTCCCACAAGGGGGGCGCAAAAATATCGCGAACTAGCAGCACGCTCACCCAGAGAAACCCCTTAGTTCAAGAAGTCTTTCAGCTTCTTGGAACGGCTGGGGTGGCGCAGCTTGCGCAGGGCCTTAGCCTCAATCTGGCGGATCCGCTCACGGGTGACATTGAACTCCTTGCCCACCTCTTCCAGGGTGCGGGTGCGGCCGTCTTCGATGCCGAAGCGCAGCTTCAGCACCTTCTCCTCCCGGGGGGTCAGGGTCTTGAGCACGTCCTTCATCTGCTCCCGCAGCAGGGTAAAGGAAGCGGCCTCGCTGGGCTCCGAAGCGTCCTCATCAGGAATGAAGTCCCCCAGATGGGAGTCCTCCTCCTCGCCAATGGGGGTCTCCAGGGAGACAGGCTCCTGGGCAATTTTCAAAATCTCCCGCACCTTGTCCACGGGCAGATTCATTTCATCCGAAATTTCCTCGGGAGTGGGATCATGGCCCAGCTCCTGGAGCAGCTGGCGGGATACCCGGATCACCTTGTTAATGGTCTCCACCATGTGGACGGGAATGCGGATGGTGCGGGCCTGGTCGGCGATGGCACGGGTGATGGCCTGGCGGATCCACCAGGTGGCATAGGTGGAGAACTTATATCCCTTGGTGTAGTCAAATTTCTCAACCGCCTTGATAAGGCCCAGGTTGCCCTCCTGGATCAGATCCAGGAACTGCATGCCCCGGCCTACATAGCGCTTTGCAATGGAGACCACCAGGCGCAGGTTTGCCTCCGCCAGACGCTGCTTGGCAGCCTCGCCCCGCTTAATGACCCGTTCCATCTCAGCCAGCACTTCGCCGGGGATCTCTTCCCCCTCATCCCGCATTGCCTGCAACTGCCGGGCCATCTCATCCCCAGTGGACATATCCTTAGCCAGCTGGGTCTCCTCTTCCGGGGTCAGCAGGTTGACCTTGCCGATCTCCTTTAGATACATGCGCACCGGATCGTCAATGCCGAAGGAGTCACTCAGCATATTGGGATCGACGATCTCTTCCTCGGGAATCTCCTCCACATTTTCAATAGAAGGCTCATCGACGGTGAGAATGGTCGCTTCCTCCTCTGCTACCAGTTCAACTCCGCTGCTTGCCAGAGCGTCGTAGAATTTATCCATCTGCTCTGGGGTGATATCCATATCCTCAATCTCCATCAACTCACTGGGCAGAAGCTTGCCTTTCTTTTTTCCACGCTCGATCAAGTCGTTCAGCCGCTCCTGAGGGGTCATTTTGCTCTTTTCCTCTTCTGCCTTGGTTGTTTTCTTCTCACTCATTCGTGATTTCCTCCGTTAGCTTTTTTATCTCTGAATGCCAATAATGAACTGTCATCCTGTACGCTCTGTTTGATCTTTTCTGTGTGAATGATCTCTATGTAGTCAGTCAAGGCCTGACTGACGTTGGCTGGATTCACCGGTTCCTGCATCACAGCCGTCAGCTGGCTCATTTCCTCCTGACTCAGGCTTCCGGCCAGGGCCGCCACACGGATCTCCCGGCCCTCCTGCCAGCGTTGCCGGAACATCTCATAGATCTTTCCCAGAAATTCCGAAGAAAAGTCCTCTGGCTCCAACTTTCCCTCCGCCTGTTCAAAGAGGGAACTGTCCAACGCCATCAGGCGGAGGACACCCTCCTCTGCCCTGGCAGAGCGGATATTTTTATAGCGCAGCGTCCGATCCTTGGGCTGGCTGCTGGCCGCCAGATTCAGGGCCGCCCGCTGCTCCTGCTTGCGTTCCCTGCGTCCCCGCTGGCGCCGGACCCGCTCCACCTCCTCCGCCATGGCGGAGGAGGAAATTTTTGCCGCGTTAGCAGCCCGGGTCCCGTAGATTTCCCGCTCCACCGGACTGGGCAGCGCCGAAACCAGTTCCGCCGCCTCCCGGAGATAGCGGATCCGGTCGCCATCCTGCTCCAGGTTATAGTTCAGCTGGAGCTGGTGAAGCTGATATTCAATGTGGTTGCCAGCTTGATTGATGAGCCGTTCAAAGGCCTCCGGCCCATATTTTTTGATAAACTCATCCGGGTCCTTCGCCCCGGTAACCTGAAGCACCTTTACATTCAGGCCGGTCTTTTCCAGAATTCCAATGGCCCGCTGCGCCGCCTTGATTCCTGCTGCGTCGCCATCGTAGGAGATGACCACTTCCTTGGTGTAATGGCTGATCAGCTGGGCGTGATCCTCGGTCAGGGAGGTGCCCAGAGAAGCCACCGCGTTGTCAAAGCCCGCCTGGTGCAGGGCAATGGTATCCATATACCCCTCAGTCAGGATGAGGTTTCCCCGCTTGGTTTTCTTGGCAAGGTTCAGTGCAAACAGGTTTCTGCTTTTGTTATAGATCACCGTATCAGGTGAATTCAAATATTTCGGGGTTGCGTCATCCAAGACGCGCCCTCCAAAGCCAATTACGCTGCCCCGGACATCGATGATGGGAAACATGACCCGGTTGCGGAACCGATCATAGATCCTCCCCTTTTCGCTTTTGACGGCCAAGCCGCACTCCAGCAGCTCCCCTTTGTTGTAACCCTTTTCCCGCATGGCCTGGATCAGGTTGTCCCACCCCTCCGGCGCTGCACCCAGCCCGAAGTTGGTGATCGTTCGCTTAGAGAGACCGCGCTTTCGCAAATATTGGAGCATGGGCTGGCCTGCCGGGGTATAAAGCTGGCTGTGGAAATATCGGGCGGCCTCTTTATTCAGCTCCAGGAGCCGTTTCCGGTGCTTTTGGCCCTGACCGCTGCCCTTATGCTCCTGCTCCGGCACGGTCATGCCCGCCTTATCCGCCAGCAGCTGCACCGCATCCAGGAAGGGAAGGTTTTCCGCCTCCATAATAAAATTGATGACTCCGCCCCCCTTGTGGCAGCCAAAACAGTAATATTGCTGCCGTTCCGGGTTCACAGAAAATGACGGCGTCTTCTCATTGTGGAAGGGACAGCAACCCCAATAGCGGCTGCCTTTTCTCTGGAGATTCACATAGCCGGATACCACGTCAACCAGTTCGCTGCGCGCCACCAGTTCCTCCAGGAATTGTTCCGGAATTGCCACATGACATCTCCTTTCTTGATACTTTTCCCTGTTCCTTATAAATTATCAATTTTTTTGGCGGAATTCTACCCTACTTGACAGTCCAGGCCTTTGGCAGGGTCAATTCGCTGAACATTTCCACGGCGTAGTTGTCTGTCATGCCCGCAATATAGTCGCAGGCGGCCCGTTCCACGCTCTCCTGATAGCGGATGGTCTGGAAATCCCCAGGCAGGTCATCCGGATTTTTCAGGTAATACTCAAAGAGCATCCGGAGCATATTCTGGGCCTTGCTCTCCTGTCCCTTTGCCACCGGGTTCCGGTAAACCGCCTCAAACATAAAGTCCCGCAGGTCTGCCATGGCATCCCGTTTTTCCTGGGACTGCAAAATATCCCCCTTTCCCGCGCTGGCCTGGATCACGTCCACCGTCAGCGTATTGATGCGCTCCGAATGGGAGAAGCCCAGCTCCTGCAGCAGATACAGCGGGATATCCATGGGGAAGATGATCTTCGCCCGCATGGCGTCATCGATATCGTGATTGATGTAAGCAATTTGATCGGCCAGGCGGATGATCCGCCCCTCCAGGGTATCCGCCCGCTGGGGACCGGTATGGCAGAGGATCCCATTCCTGACCTCATAGGTCAGGTTCAGGCCCTCGCCGCCCTTTTCCAGGAGATCCACCACCCGGAGGGACTGCACATTGTGTTGGAAGCCGCCCTCCATGATCTCATCGAGCACCCGCTCTCCAGCATGGCCAAAGGGCGTATGCCCCAGGTCGTGCCCAAAGGCGGCCGCCTCGGTGAGATCCTCGTTCAGTCCCAGCCCCCGGGCTATGGTACGGGCAATGCGCATGACCTCCACCGTGTGGGTCATACGGGTGCGGTAGTGGTCCCCCTCCGGCTCCAAGAACACCTGGGTCTTGTGCATCAGCCTTCGAAAGGACTTGGAATGGACAATGCGGTCAACATCCCGCTGGAAGCAGGTGCGCACCTCGTTTTCCGGCTCCGGGCGCAAACGGCCCCGGCTCCGGACCGCCAAGCAGGCGTGCTCGCCCAAAATCAGCTTTTCTTGCTCTTGAAGCCGCTCCCGGACCGTCATCCAACCACCCCCAAATCCATCTGTCTCTATCTACTTCGTCCCTTCAAAAAATCCTCTTTTTAACGGGGATTTTTTTCTTTTATTTCAAATTTACATAGCTCCCTTTGCCGGTTTATAGGGCACAGTGCGAAATTCCTCCCCCGCCACCTGGGGATATACCGTTCCGGCGGTCAGGTCAATAAGCCGTTTCCGGAACTGCTCCTGCTTCTCCTCCGGAATGAGGACAGAAAACCGCACATCTGCCCCATATTCTGTGTCCAGCACCACCCCAGAAACAGCAGCCACCTCCCGGCGGATCTGGTCAAAGAGGTGATAGCCGCAGGGGATCTCCTCCGCCACCCAACGGTGAACCACAGAAATCCCCGCCGCGTCCAGGGCGTCCTTGGCGGAGCGGGAGTAGGCCCGAAGCAGGCCGCCGGTCCCCAACAGGATGCCCCCAAAGTAACGGGTCACCACACAGACAGCGTTGGTGACACCCTCCCGCTGGAATACCTCCAGCATGGGCTGTCCGGCGGTGCCCTGAGGCTCTCCATCGTCGGAATAGCGCATAACGCCCCCCTCCCGGATCAGATAGCACCAGCAGTTGTGACGGGCGTCGTGGTATTCCTTCTTCACCGATTCGATAAAGGCCCGAGCCTCCTCCTCCGTCTCCACGGGGCAGACCTGCCCAATAAAGCGGGAGCGCTTTTCCACAAATTCCGTCTTGCTCAGGTCTGTGGGGATATAGTATTCGGTCATCGCCCCCACTCCTCTCGGGTCATTGCATAGTATCGGCAGGTATGGGTCACGCCCAGGGGATCCGTCTTCAAATATTCCTGTTGAAAGGGGAATCCGCACTTTTCAATCACCCGGCGGGACTTGGAATTCTCCTCATAGTGGCAGACCCAAATGCGGGCCTGTCCCTTGTCCTCAAAGCCATAGCGCAGCACTTCCCTCACAGCCTCCGGGATATATCCCTTGCCCCAGAAGGGCTTTCCCATCCAGTAGCCCACCTCCAGATCCTGGCAGTCCTTCTCCACATCCGTCTTTTTAAAGCCGATGGCGCCCACAGGAATCCCCATCTCCCGCGGCACCACCGCCCAGTTATCCGGTGCCCCCAGCACTTCCCGGATCACGCGCAGGCTGTCCTCCACGCTGGTATGCACCGGCCAGCCAGCCGCCGGCCCCACATCCGGGTCCTTTGCGTATTCATATAGGTCCGCCGCGTCTTTCTCCTCCCAGGGGCGAAGGATCAGCCGCTTGGTTTCTAAGATCATCTCTCATTCCTCCCAGGGTTCTTTTTCCGCAGGCAGCGGTGGGAAGCAATAGTCCCGCACCTGGCCCAGGACGCGGGGCGTTACCACGCAATCCACCTCAATGGAGCCGGCATATTCCACCCGATCTACCTTTGCCTCCCGATAGAGCAGATCCAGCAAGCTCCCCTTGTCATAGGGCAGGTGAAGGGTCACCTTCTTGTTCCCGCTGTCCAACAGGCTGCCAATGGCCCGGATCAGCTGATCCAGCCCCTCCCCCGTCTTGGCGGAGATGGAGATGGTCTGTTCCGTATGGGGAACCGCATCCGGGCGGTAGCAGTCAGATTTATTAAACACATCCAGCCGGGGGGTCTCCGCCGCCCCCAGCTGAACAATGAGCTTTTCCACCACTGACGCCTGGACCTGCCACTCTGGGTTGGAGGCATCGATGACGTGGAGGATCAGGTCCGCATATTCCAGCTCCTCCAGCGTGGCCTTAAAGGCGTCCACCAGCAGGTGTGGCAGCTTTCGGATGAACCCCACCGTGTCGGAGATCAGCACCGTACAGGTGTCAGAGATCTTTAAAGCGCGGGTGGTGGTATCCAGGGTGTCGAACAGCCGGTTATTCGCGGGGATTGCCGCGCCAGTCAGCCGGTTCAGCAGGGTGGATTTGCCCGCGTTGGTATAGCCCACAATGGCCACCACCGGGATCTCGTTCTTCTCCCGCTTCACCCGTTGGGTGGAGCGCACCCGGCGCACCTCCTTTAACTCATCCTGGAGCTTGGTGATCTTGCGCCGGATATGGCGGCGGTCGGTTTCCAGCTGGGTTTCGCCGGGGCCACGGGTGCCGATGGGGCTTTTGCCGCCAGAGGCGGTCTGGCGCACCAGATGGCCCCACATGCCGGTCAGCCGGGGGAGCAGATACTGATACTGGGCCAGCTCCACCTGCAGGCGGCCCTCCTTGGTCCGGGCCCGCTGGGCAAAGATGTCCAGGATCAACGCCGCCCGGTCCATGACCTGTACCCCCAGTTCCTCCGTCAGGACCCGGATATTGGAGGGGGAAAGCTCATTGTCAAAGATCACCAGGGCAGCGCCTGTGGACTCCACCAGCTCCCGAACCTCCTGCACCTTTCCCTCACCGATAAAGGTGCGGGGGTCCGGCGTGTCCTTATTCTGGAGGACAATGCCCGTACAGGCGCCTCCCGCCGTTTCCAACAGCGCCTTCAGCTCCTCCATTGTGGCTTCGTCGGCATTGTCCTCCTTGCCCAGGGCATAGGAGGACAGCCCCACCAGAACTGCCCGGTTGATTTCCTGTTTTTTGTTGTCGCCCAGCATGATATCCATATGCGGCTTTCCTCTCCTCCTGATGAATAATTTTCCCGTGATGAACGTTTTTTCCTGTTCTAAATAAGAAAAAGCGGCCTCTTAAGCGTGGTTCCGTAAGAAAACATTTATGTGAGAGAATCGGCGTAGTTTAGGCTACGCCGGTTTTCTTTTTGGGCTGCTTGGGATTGCTCCCTTGCTTCCTCAAAATCAAATGCGCCAATAAAGTTATAGACAATCTCAATTTCTCTGACCTTGATGCGCGGCTCGTTCTTGTCTGGCGTGTAAACTTCGGAGATATAAATTTTCTCCACAAACTCCCGGAGAATAGAGGCGTCAAGCTGCTGCATATCGGTGTACTTTCTGACCGCTGCAATAAACTGTC
>CAYLVH010000033.1:15295-17422 GCA_964387095.1 uncultured Oscillospiraceae bacterium | reverse complement strand
CCTCAAAGAAAATCCGCGCCGTTATGAAAGCGAAAGGCAACGCCGGGGAACACCTTTGCAGTAATCCGCCCTATGGCTATATCAAAGACCCCGCCGACAAAAAGAAATGGATAGTAGACCCCGAAGCTGCCGAGGTAGTGGAGCGCATTTTCGATTTGTGTATCGCGGGAAAAGGGCCGATGCAGATTGCGAAGCTGCTGACAGCAGACAAGGTTTTGACGGTCAAGGCGTATTATGCAAAACGCGACGGAAAGCCTATGCTGGACAACCTCTATCGGTGGGATTACAAGACCATATCGGGCATATTGGAGCGTCCCGAATATACGGGGTGTACGGTGAACTTCAAGACCTATTCCAAGTCCCACAAGCTGAAAAAGCGTCTGCAAAACGCGCCCGAAAACTATCGGATTTTTCCCGACACGCAACCCGCAATCGTTGACGAAAATGTATGGGAACGGGCGCAGGAGTTACGGGCGCACAAACGCCGCCCCGCAAAGACGGGAAAACAGGGATTATTTTCTGGATTGCTCTACTGTGCCGATTGTGGGGAAAAGCTGTATTTCTGTACGGCAAACAGCTTTTCGCCCAATCAAGACCACTATGTATGCTCCAACTATAAGAGCAACACGGGTACTTGTTCGGCGCACTTTATCCGCGAGGAAACGCTAAAACAGTTTGTACTGTGCCGAATTTTCGATGCGACAAATCTGTTCTTTGACGATATCACAACCTTTTTGGAACTGATACGGCAACAGCGTTTTGACGAAAGGGAAAAGGAAATGAAGCGGCGCAAAAAGAATTTGGAACGGGCAGAAAAACGGATTGCGGAATTGGACAGGATTTTCAAACGCATTTACGAGGACGATATAGCGGGTGCGATTTCCCACGAAAGGTTTTTGAAGCTGTCTGCGGAGTATGAAGCGGAGCAGAAAGAGTTGACTGCATTTGTCAAGACAGAACAAGCCGCCGTTTACTCCTACGAGCAAGACAAGGCAGACTTTAACAGCTTCGCTGCCGTTATCCGTAAGTATGTGGGTATTAAGGAACTGACGCCCACAATCGTCAATGAGTTTGTAAAGAAAATCATCGTCCACGCCCCCGACAAGTCAAGCGGACACCGCAGGCAAAAAATACAGCTTGTGTGGAACTTCATCGGGGAAGTCAATCTGCCAAACGACAAGCAGACCGTTGAACGGCAAAGAAAAAGCAAGACAGCATAGCGATAAACTATGCTGTCCTGCAAATATCAAATTACTTCCTTGTGGGTGTGCGCCATTGTGGGAAACCCCGAAGCATCTGTTTGTTTCGTTCCATGTGTATAGACGGGGCACATGCTTTCAGCTGCACTCCATAGCGACCCCCCTGCCGCATGATCTCCGGCTTTTCCAGCTCAAGCTCCGCCACCTCTGGCACAACAATGCCGTAGCCTGTCTCCTGTACCTCCGCCAGGGCGGGGGCCACCTTATCATACTCCACCTTGATTTTCGCCAGGCTGCTCAGCAGGGAGATCAGATCTCCATCGTCCTTTACCTCAAAGCCGGACTGGGCGCTGAGGGTCTCATAGAACAGGCCGCGGGGCACCTCAAGGGCTGCACTGGCAACGCCGGTGCCCAGGTCCAGTTTTGTCACCCTGGCCGAGCTGAGCCGGGAGCACTCCATCAGCCCGGATATACAGCTTTCCACCTCCCGGATCTTTCCCAGCTTTGCCGCCCCCTCCCGGATGGCCGTATAGACCTCCGCCTTCAGGGGATGATTGATGGGCAGGGTGTCCACCCAGTCCGGCAAGTACACATCCAGCTCCCGCAAGGGGAATTCATAGAGAACGCTTTGAATCAGAGCGGAGACATCCGCCTCCTGAAGCTCCAGGCAGTTCTCTGCCAGGCAGGTCACATCGTACCGGGAGGCAATATCCCCCCGGATGGCCTGGGCCCGGGGGCTATCCGGCTCCGCCGAATTGAGCAGCACCAGGAAGGGCTTTCCCAGCCCCTTCAGTTCCCGGATCACCCGCTCCTCCGCCTCCAGATAATCCTCCCTGGGAATATCCGTAATCGTGCCGTCGGTGGTAATCACAATTCCGATGGTGGAGTGCTCGGCAATGACCTTTCTGGTGCCCAGCTCTGCCGCCTC
>CAYLVH010000033.1:0-15195 GCA_964387095.1 uncultured Oscillospiraceae bacterium | reverse complement strand
TTCCGATGGTGGAGTGCTCGGCAATGACCTTTCTGGTGCCCAGCTCTGCCGCCTCCGTCCAGCTCGATCTGGGCCGCCTCCTCCGGCACGAACTTGGGCTCCGCCGTCATAATCATCCGGCCAGAGCCGCTCTGAGGCAGCTCATCCCTGGCTCGCTCCCGCTGATAGACGTTCTCGATCTTCGGAATCACCAGGGTCTCCATGAACCGCTTAATAAAGGTGGATTTCCCCGTCCGCACAGGCCCCACCACGCCGATGTAAATATCGCCGCCTGTCCGGGCGGCAATCTCCTGGTACAGAACGGATGCTTGCTGTTCCATATTCTACCTCCTATCTTCTTCGGGGAATCAGAAGGAAGCTTCCCTCCTCCAGGTCTTCCCCCTCCAGTCCATTGGCCTCCAGGATATCCTTGCCCCTGGTGTGGTAGTCCTTGGCCAGCTCCCAGAGGGTCTCTCCGCTCTGCACCCTGCGCAGAACCAGGGACGGGCTTTCGCTGCAATCCCGGGGCTGATCCTCATCCACTGTCAGTTTGCAAAGTACCTCCACGGTTTTCCGGCGGTACACCGCATAGGAAAACAGCACGGAAAATCGCACCTCTGCTCCGCCGCTGGCCCGGTCCCCCTGTAGGTCCGACACAGCGCAGTCAAAGCGCACCTCCGCCTCCGGCGGAGCTTCCAGCTGGACGGAAACCGGATAGGTGCGGCTCAAGCTGGTGATGCGCCCGCCCTCCTCGCAAACACAGGCGTGAATGGTCACATCCACCGTCAGGGTACGGGTGGTCCCGTCAATGCTCTGGCCGGACAGGCCCAGGTCCGCCCGGATATCCTGCACCCTCTGCAGCTCCATGCCGCATTCGATCAGCTCCTGCACATTCTGCCGCAGGGTGCCGCTCTCCGCCATTTGGATGCAGCTCATGGGACTTGTCTCCAAATCCAACGGATAGCCGGTGGAGTAGGCGTCCACAGTCAGCTCCAGCTGCCGCTCCTCCCGCAGCACCGCCTGGGCCAGCAGATCGAAGGAGATCTCCACGGTACTTCCGCCATCCATCAGCTCATAGCTGCAATCCGTCAGATGGACCTCCGCTTGCGCGGTGGCCCGCTCCGAGGCTCCGCCGGCCTCCATGATCTGAGAGAAGGGCAGATCGAAGCCAGACCGGAACAGTTCCCCCTCCTCCGAGCTCATCAGGAACAGCAGCGTCACCTTGCCCTTCAGCACCAGCTTGCTGCCCACCACTCTGGCTTCGCTGACAGAGCAAATGGGCCTCCATTTCAGAATCCGCTCCGCCTTCTGTCCCCCGCCGGGCAGCACCAGCCGGTCCTCAAAGGCGAAGGGCTTCCGGGGGACCGCGCAGATCATCTCCGTCGTCTCCTCCACAGTGCGGGACTCCAGCCCCCACTTCTCCTCCTGGGGCAGCGTCCCGCTGCACGCCTGCTCCTCTGGCTTGAACGCCTGCAGCTCCACCAGCATCCCAATGCGCAGCAGCAGCTTCCGGGGATTCAAGACCCTGACATCGCCGGTGGCAGAGCGGACCTTGGCATGGATGACACACTGCTCCTCCACCCCGGCGATCTCCTCCCCGAACTGGAAGGGCGTCACCACCTGAATGCTGCGGATCCCGCCCTCCTCCGGCTGATACAGCACCTCCGACCGAATCCGCCCGGAAAATGCCACCCGGCCAGAGGCCGCCTGAGTCTCCAGAAACACCTGGCTCTCCACCTCAAGCACCCGGGCCAGATCGGGCATGGCGTCGGGAAGCATACTTTCGGACAGCTCCTCCCTGCTGACCACGCCGTTATACAACGTCTGCCAACAGGCCGCTTTTTCAAACTTTACGGGTAATTCCATTGTGCTCTCACCTCACATCAATTCTGAGGCAAATCTATGCGGACAGGGACTTAAATATGTCCAGCTTATCGGCACTTGAGCCAGCTGATTCCCAGAATAATCATGGTCAGAGAGCAAACCACGATGATACAACCCACCGGGAGAATCAACGCCAGCAGAATCCCTGCGCCCAGGGATATCAAGCAGATTCCCCGCTGTTTTCGATTACGCAGCAAAATAACCGCCTCCCACAATTCGGATAATCCAGTTTATGTGAAAGACGGTCTCATTGCGACTCAATTTTCAGTTTTCCGGCACGCTGCGGATGAGGAACGCGGAGCCGGTGGAGAAGCTCAGCTTCACCGGACGGTCCCCCACAAACTCATTGCTGACGGACAGGGTGGATCCCCTTGGCACATCCGTAGGGGGCAGCTCATACTTGCTCCCGGAAATGGTCAACTGGCCCAGCACCTTCTCCACCGGCAGCAGGGAAAAATAGTGATACCTGGGCCTGTTCTCCAGGAGGTAGCTGCCTGGGGGCAGATAGGTGATCTCATTCAGCTCATCCAGAATCATCCCCTTGGCCCCCCGCTGGCAGAGCTGCTCCAGCAGAAACAAATTGGCCAAGTGATGATCCTGACGGCCGCCGGTACACCCGCAGAGGAGCACCCGCTTTGCCCCCGCTTCCAGGGCCTTTTCCACCGCCATTTCCAGGTCGGTCAGATTCTTTTCCGAGGGCAGCAGCCAGCGGTCAAGCCCCTCCGGCAAAAAGCCTCCGGAGTCGCTGTCCCCCACATAGCAGTCCGGGTCCAGCCTGGCCTCCATGGCCCGCTTCACGCCGCCATCGGCGCAGATGACCAGTTCTCCGCCGGTGAGGTAGGGCCCAAGATAATCCAGCCCCGGCCCCGGTGCGGAGCCAATCAGCAGCGCGGTTTTTATTTCTGTTCCCATTCCTTGATCTCCTTGATCTGCTCATACAAGCGGACATAGCTCTCATGGCGGCTCTTGGGAATTTTTCCTTCTTGGACGGCCTTTAACACCGCGCAGCCCTTCTCCTTCACATGGGCGCACCCCACAAACCGGCATTTTCCCAGATAGGGGCGGAACTCCCGGAAGGTCTCCGCCAGATCCTCTTTCAGGCAAATCTCGCCCTGATCGGAATCGAAGGAGGAAAAGCCCGGGGTATCCGCAATGACTGCGCCATTTTCCAGGGGATAAAGCTCAATATGGCGGGTGGTGTGCCGCCCCCGGCCTAGGGCCCTGCTGACCTCTCCGGTCTGGATTTGAAATTCCGGCTCCAGGCAGTTGAGCAGGCTGCTCTTGCCCACGCCAGAGTTTCCAGTGAACACGCTGACCTTTCCGGCCAGCGCATCCCGCAGCTTCTCCACGCCCTGGCCGGTCTCCGCGCTGGTCAGAATGATGTGGAAGCCGCACTGCCGGTAAATCCCGGCCAAGGGCTCTCCCGGCTCCAGGTCGCACTTGTTGACCACGATCACCGGCTCACAGTCCCGCTTTTCTGCCAGGGACACCACCCGGTCGATAAGGAAGGGGTCGGTCTTGGGGATGGCGCAGGACGCGATGATAATCAGCTGGTCCATATTGGCCACGGCGGGGCGCTGGAAGGCATTCCTCCGGGGCAGGATCCGGTCCACCATGCCAGTCTGGTCATCAATCTGGCTGATCTCCACCCGGTCCCCCACCAGAGGGGTGATCTTCTGGTGGCGGAATTTGCCCCGGGCGCGGCAGCGGATGACCGCGTCCCCTGCCTGCACATCGTAGAACCCGCTGAGGGCTCGAAAAATCCTTCCTTCCATCAGCTGAAGTTCACCGAAATGGTCTGGGTCAGCCTGCCGTCAATATAGATTTCCACCTCTTGGGTGCCGCTGCCGCTCAACTGTACGTCGATGGACCCTCTGGAGCAGTCTACCGTGTTGGAGTACATGGTGACGCCGTCCAGATCAACCTGAACCCTGACCTCCCCCTCCTGGTCGGGCAATTCCACGGTGATGGTCTTATTCACCGTCACACTGCTGCCGCCGCTGCCTCCTTCGCTGTTTCCAGAGGAGGTGGAGGGACTGGGAGAGGTGCTCTCACTGGGCGAGGGGGATGTGCTCTCTGCCGGGCCAGAGCTGACCGTGAAGGTGATATTGGTGCCAGCCGGAACCTGAGTGCCGCTGGCCACATCCTGAGACAGGATCGTGCCGGCCGCCGAGCTGTCTGTGACCCGGTTAAAGGTGCCTGTCAAGTTCATCTGTTCCAATTGGATCATAACAATGGTCTCATTCTGGCCCACAAACTGGGGCACGGTCACCAATGCGGAAGCGGGGTCCTCCCCCTTGCTGACGTAAATTGTGACCTTATCCGTTGCAGAGACACTGGAACCGGAGGAGGGACTGGTACGGGTCACCCTGCCGGACTCATAAGTGTCCGAATACTCCTCTACAATCTCGTAGCTGGTAATGCCCGCCGCTCTCAACTCGTTGACCGCGTCATTCTGGGTCTTATTCACCAGATCCGGAACGGTTATGGTCGCATTGGGATCCGCCCCCAGGCTCAGGTAATACGTGATGACCGTATCGCTGGATATAGAGGTGCCATAGCTGGGCGTGGTGGAAACGACACAGCCTTCGGCGATCGTGTCAGAGTAGACACCGGTGCCCTTGATGATATTGGACGTGGAAACTCCCATTGCGGTCAAGGTCTGAATCGCAACGGCCTCCTGTTCGCCCTCCAACCTTGGCATATAGCCCAGGAGGCTGGAATTGGCCGCCTTACAGACGGTTACCCGGATCATGGGCTGGCTGCCTGTTACAATTTCATCCGCCGCGGGGTCCTGCTCCAGAATGGCCCCCTCATTGGCTGTACTGTCTTCCGCATATCCGATGATCTCAATGTCAAATTCCGTGCCATAAAGGAGCACCGCTTCCTCATACTGCATGTTGATCAGGTTCGGCACCGTGTGCTCCGTCTGATCTTCAGCCCCACTGTTGAGCATACTGTAGATGAAAATAATCATGATGGCAAAAAACGCCACCAGAACGGCCGCAACCACTGCCACATAGACACCCCTACGGGATTTCTTCTTCTGCGTTCGCTTTCTGCCGCCAGCGCCTTGCTCCTCTTCCTCCTCGTCGGGCTCATCCTCAGCCTCCGTATAAGCGGCCCGACTGGGGGGACGAGTACGGGAGGGCTTGCCATAAATACCCTCAGCCCCTGTGATGATCTGAGTCTCGTCCATATCCTTCTCTGGTGCAGGGGGGATTGCCTGGGGGGCAGCATAGGGAAACACAATCGCCGGATTCTTGCGGAAGGCATCCAGATCCATCAGCATGGCCCTGGCGCTGTCATAGCGGTCGCCGGGTTTGGAAGCCATAGCTTTCAGCGTAATCTGTTCCAGGCCCTCAGGGATGTCAGGGTTGATCTCCCTGGGGGGTACCGGGGTGGAATTGATGTGCTTGATGGCCACAGCCACCGGGGAGTCCCCCTCATAGGGCAGCTTACCAGTCAGCATCTCATACAGGACGACGCCTGCGGAATAAATATCCGTCCTTGCGTCCACCTTGGCGCCCTTGGCCTGCTCCGGCGAGACATAATGCACAGAGCCCAGGGCCTCCTGGGTAGTGGTGTTCTGGGAATTGCTCAGGTGGGCGATTCCAAAGTCAGCCACCTTGGCGCTGCCGTCCCGGAGCACCATAACGTTTTGGGGCTTGATATCCCGGTGGATGATCCCCCGACTGTGGGCATGGCGAAGGGCGCGCATGATCTGGGTGATGAAATGCAGCGCTTCCTTCCAAGGCAGGCTTCCGCCCTTCTGCACCATGTACTGCTTCAGGGTAATGCCGTCGATCAGCTCCATGACGATATATTCCAGATTATCCGTTTTGCTTACATCATATACCGCAACAATGTTGGGGTGGGAGAGCATTGCAACCGCCTGGGATTCATCCCGGAACCGGCGCAACAGCTCAGGGTCCGCGGCTGCCTCCTCCTTCAAAATCTTTACAGCCACATAGCGGTTCAGTCGGTGGCACTTTGCCTTATAAACAACGGCCATGCCGCCGGTGCCCACAACCTCCAACAATTCATAGCGGTTATCGAGCATTTTGCCTATGTATTGATCCATAGTCAAGGCCTCCTCAATATCCTTTGTCGTTCGCTTTCATCAGGACAACAGTCACATTATCCGGCGCTCCGCGCCGCAATACAATATCAACAAGCCGCTGGCAGCAGTCCTCCGGCGTCCCGCCGTAGAGGGCCTCGAACAGGATCTCCTGATCCGTGACCTGATTGGTCAGGCCGTCGGAGCAGAGCAGCAGCATACTGTTGGGTTTCAGCTTCACGGTAAACAGATCGCCGCTTCGGTTCATTCTAGTTCCCAGCGCCCGGGTAATCAAGTTCTTTTTGGGGTGTACTCGGGCTTCCTCCGGCGTGATGAGCCCCTGCCGGACCATATCCGCCACAACCGAGTGATCCTCCGTAATTTGGCGTATCCCATCCTCATCCAGATAATAGCATCTACTATCCCCGATATTGATGATATGCGCCGTGTTCCCCATGACAACGGCGGCCACCAGGGTGGTCCCCATGCCCATGCACTCCGGATTCTCCACACTGTACTGATACACCGCTTCGTTGGCCGCGGCAAGGGCATTCTCCATCAGTTCGTCTACGTTTGAGGCGGGACAGCTCAGCTTATCCACAAAGGCGTTGGCAGCCAACCGGCTTGCCAAGTCCCCCGCAGCAGCGCCGCCCATACCGTCGCAGACCAGACCCACGGTGCTGTCCTCCGCAATTTGATAGTAGAAGGAATCCTGGTTGCTATTTCTTACTTTTCCCTGGTTTGTCAAAGCCCATACATCCATATGTTCTCGCCTTTTCTCTGTGCAAATTTTCCCCGGACCCCACACAGCACTGGTCCTCTTTTCACTCCTGGATGCCCAGCGTCTTGCGCCGCAGCTGTCCGCAGGAAGCGTCGATATCTCCGCCCAGCTTCCGCCGGACCGTTACCGTAATGCCCTGATCTTCCAGCCGCTTCTGGAACTGCCGTACCCGCTTGCTGGGCTTCAGCGGGCTTTCCCGCACCTCGTTCAACGGGATCAGGTTCACATGGCTGGGAATCCCCTTCAGGCGGGCAGCCAAGAGGTCCGCCTGCCAGTCGCTGTCGTTGACACCATCGATCATGGCGTATTCATAAGAGATCCGCCGCCCGGTCTTTTCAAAGTACCAGCGGCAGGCGGCGATGAGCTGATCCACGCCTACGCTCCGGTTCACCGGCATGATCCTGGAGCGAGTCTCATCATCCGGTGCGTGAAGAGAAACCGACAGGGTCAGCTGTAGGTCCTTCTCTGCCAGCTTGTTCATCATCTTGACCAGCCCGCAGGTGGAGAGGGAGATATGCCGCATACCGATATTCATGCCATCCGGCGAATTGACCAACTCCAGAAACCGCAGCACGGTATCAAAGTTGTCCAGCGGCTCGCCTATGCCCATCAGCACAATATTTGAGATGGGACAACCGGAGTCCATCTGGGTGAACAGCACCTGATCCAGCATCTCCGACGGGGCCAGGCGGCGCACCAGCCCCTCCTGGGTGGAGGCACAGAAAACGCAGCCCATGGCACAGCCCACCTCCGAGGAGATGCAGACGGTGTTGCCGTGCTTATATCGCATCAGGACGGTTTCAATGCAGTTGCCGTCCCGCAGCTTCCAAAGATATTTTATGGTTCCATCCAGCTTGGAGACCTGCTTCCGCTGGATCTGGGGAACGGCGATATCACACTGCTCCTCCAGCTGTTCCCGCAGGGCCTTGGGCAGGTTTCCCATCTCCGAGAAGGAATGGACGCCCTTATGGAGCCAGGAAAAGACCTGCTTTGCCCGGTATTGGGGCTGCCCGAGCTGCTGGAAATACGCCTCCAGCTCCGGCATATTCATGGATTTTATATCCATTTTTTCATTGCTTTCCATATTTTATACGTTCCTTCCGAAGTTTTGCGAAAAAGAACCCATCTGTGCCGTGGAGGTGGGGCCACAGGGTCACCATCCCCTCCGGCTGCTCCCCCACTGGGCCGGGAAGGCTCAGCGGCTCCCGCCGGAACTCCCGGTGTTGGGACAGGAAATCCATAACGACGTCCTGGTTCTCCTGCCGCAGCACCGTGCAGGTGGCGTAGAGCAGCACGCCCCCGGGCTTCACATAGCGGCAGGCATTTTCCAGAATGGCCCTCTGCACCTGGAGCAATCCCTCCAGCTGCTTGGGATCCTTATAGCGGATATCCGGCTTCTTCCGGATAATCCCCAGCCCGGAACAGGGCACATCCACGATCAACCGGTGGAAAGCGCCCTCCCATTCCGGCTGGAACTCCTTGCCATTCTGCACCTGGGCGCTTACAATCTCCGCGCCCAGACGGCTGGCCCCCTCCTGGATCAGCTTTATTTTATGGGGGTGTATGTCACAGGAGATCACCTCTCCCTGATTTTTCATGGCCATGGCGGCGGCAAAGGACTTTCCGCCTGGGGCCGCGCACACGTCCAGCACCCGCTCCCCCGGCCGGGGATCCCAGGCCAGGACGGCCAGCTTGGCTGCGGCATCCTGCACCATAATCTTCCCCTGCTGGAATGTGGCAAGTTGCTCCAGACTCCCGGTGTGGGTGGCCAGCAGGCAGTCCTCCAGCCAGGGGTGGGGCTCCACAGTGGCCCCCGCCTCAGCCAGCTCCTGAAGCACCTGACTGGCGCTGGCTTTCAACGTGTTCACCTGCAAGCAGGTGGGCGGCTCCGCGTTGTTGGCCTTCAGCAGCTCCTCCGTTCCCGCCTCCCCCAGTTCCTGGCGGTAAAGCTCCACCAGCCATTCAGGATGGGAATAGAGAATGGACAGACGTTCTCTCCCCTGGGGCATGGGGAGCCGTCCCTTTTGCCGGACAAAGACCCGCAGGACCCCGTTGACCAAGCCGCCGGATCTTTGATTCCGGCTGACCTTCTTGGCCAGATTCACTGATTCATTCACGGCGGCGCTGGCCGGGATCTTATCCATAAAGGCGATTTGATACATACCCATGCGGATGCAGCCGGCCACACCCGGCTCCAACTTTACCGTCTTCACCCTGGACAGTGCGTCAATCCAAAAGTTCAGCAGCATCAGATTCTGCTGCACACCGTAACAAATCCTGGTGGCCAGTGCCGCGTCCCGCCGGTCCAGACCCGCCTGGCGAATGAGGTTGCGGAGAATCCCGTCCGACCAGGCCCCCTGCTTCTCGCAGGCGGTCAGCGCCTTCAGCGCCACCTGCCGGGCGGTCATTGCTTCCTGCCCCATCACTTACAGGATGGGATGGCCGCGGAGGTAGTCCGCCGCTTTCATCCGCTTCTTTCCCGGGGCCTGCAACTCCACAATGCGCAGCACCTTGCCGTCTCCGCAGGCCATGAGGATGCCCTTTTTATCCGTAGACAGCACCGTGCCAGGCTCCTTTTCCGTCTCCTGGCCCGTCTCCTCCACGGTGTAGATTTTGACCTGGGTTCCACCCAGAAGGGTGGAGGCCGCAGGCCAGGGGATCAGGCCCCGGACCTGATTGTGAATCTCCTTTGCGGAGCGGCTCCAATCGATGGGAGACAGCTTCCGGCTCAGCATGGGCGCATAGTTGGCCTGCGCCTCATCCTGAGGAATATATTCGGCGGTGCCGTCCGCCAGCTTGGGGACCGTCTCTCCCAGCAGCTGAGCCCCCAGCGCAGCCAGGCGGTCGTGGAGCTGCTCCACCGTCTCGTTAGGGTCAATGGGGGTGCGCACCTGGGAGATGATATCTCCCGCATCCAGGGCCAGCACCACTTTCATAATCGTGACGCCGGTCTCCTCCTCACCGTTTAAAATCGCCCAGTTGATGGGCGCCGCGCCCCGATAACGGGGCAGCAGGGAGGAATGGACGTTGATATTCCCCAGCTTCGCCACGTCCAGCACCGCCTGGGGCAGGATCTGGCCAAAGGCCGCCACCACCACCAGGTCCGGCTCCAGCCCCTTCATGGTTTCCACCGCCTCAGGCTCCATCTTGAAGGAGGCGGGCTGGAACACGGGCAGGCCATGGGCCTGGGCGCAGACCTTCACCGGGCTGGGGGTCAGCTTCATTCCCCGGTTTTTCGGTTTATCCGGCTGGGTAAAGACCCCCACGATCTCATAGCCGCCTGCAATCAGCCGTTCCAAGGAGGGCACTGCAAACTCGGGGGTTCCCATAAATACAATTCGCATGCTTATTCTTCTTCCTTTTCCATCTCTTCCAGCTCTTCCACCGTGTACATCTTTGTGGCTTTCTCCTTGAACAGATGGCCGTCCAGGTGCTCGATCTCATGGCAGAAGCAGCGGGCAGTCATTCCCACGTCCTCCACCTCAAATGGATTGCCATAGCGGTCCCGGGCACGGACCTTCACCTGCATGGGGCGCTTGACAACGCCGTAATAGCCGGGGACGGACAGGCAGCCCTCCAGGCCCTCCTGTTCCCCGGAAGTCTCAATGATCTCCGGGTTGACTAGCTCCAGGATCTCGTCCTTCTCATTGATGACCAACACCACCCGGCGCAAAATGCCCACCTGAACAGCCGCCAGGCCAACGCCGTTGGCCTGAAGCAGGGTCTCCCGCATGTCGTCCAGCAGGATATGCAGACGGCTGTCAAAATTGGTCACAGGGCGGGACCGCTTGCTCAGAATCTCGTTGCCCTCCAAAATGATATTTCTCGTTGCCATAACGTTCTTTGCTCCTCTTAATCCAACGGATTCCAATCCACAAAGACGGATACTCCGCGGTTTTGTTTATCCTGAAAAGCCGCTTGTAGCAGCCGGGCCAGCATCCGGCGCAGCTCAGGACAGCTTTGTCCATATACATGCAAGTAGTAACGATAGCGATTATTCACCTTTAGGATGCCCGCCGCCACCGGGCCGTAAACCTTGGTCTCTGCCTGCTGTAGGGCCGGCAGCTTCGCCCACCGGACGGCGCCGTCCCGAATCCGCACCCCAGCCCGGAGCACGTCCCCTTCGTTCTCACCGGAAATGGCAATCCGGTATAGCTCGCAGAAAGGCGGGTAATGGCTCAGCCGCCGCAGCTGGACCTCGTTCTCATAAAAATGGTCGTAGTCCTGGGCCGCCGCCAAGCGGAGCACCTCGTTCCGAGGGGAGCAGGTCTGGATCACCGCCCGGCCGGAGCGGTCTCCCCGGCCCGCACGGCCCACTACCTGGGTAATCAGGGCAAAGGTGCGCTCCGCCGCCCGGAAATCGTCCACATACAGGGACTGGTCCGCATTGATCACCCCCACCAGGGTCACATTATCGAAATCCAGGCCCTTGGCCACCATCTGGGTTCCCACCAGGATGGGCACCTTTTCCTCCTGGAATTTTTTCAAAATCTTTTCATGGGTGTTGGTCAGGGACACGGTATCCATGTCCATTCTCAGCACCTCCACGCCGGGGAACTGTTGATGCAGCTCCTCCTCCACCTTCTGGGTTCCACAGCCCATGAAGGTCAGCGTCCCGCCGCAGACGGGGCAGGATCGGGGCAGCGACCTGGAATAGCCGCAGTAGTGGCACATCAGCCTTCCGTTATCCTTGTGATAGGTCAGGCCGACGCTGCACCGCTGGCAGGTGGGCACCTCGCCGCACTGGCTGCACACCACCAGCTTGCTGCTCCCCCGCCGGTTGAGAAAGAGGATGCTCTGCTCCCCCCGGGCCAGGTTCTTTTTCAGCTCCAGCAGCAGGTCCTGGCTGAGATTGCCAGGATTGCCGGAGCGCAGCTCTTCCTTTAAATCCGCCACAAACACCTCGGGCAGCGGCTTCTGATTATATCTCTGACTCAACTGAAACAGATGATATTTCCCGCTCTTTGCCAGGAACATGGACTCCACCGACGGGGTGGCAGACCCCAGCAACAGCATGGAGCTGTTCTGCACACTGCGGTATTTCGCCACGTCCCGGGCATGGTAGCGGGGGGCCTGTTGGGATTTATAGCTGTATTCCTGCTCCTCATCCAGAATGATCAGGCCCAGGTTCTCCACCGGCGCAAACACAGCCGACCGGGTTCCCACAACCACTCTGGCCTCCCCCCGCTGCACCCGCTTCCATTCATCATAGCGGGCGCCGGTGGAGAGCATGCTGTGGAGCACGGCCACGGTGTCCCCGAACTGGCTGCGCAGCTGCCGCAGCATCTGGGGGGTCAGGGCAATCTCCGGCACCAGCATAATGGCGCCCTTCCCCTCCGCCAGGCAGTGGTGGATCAACTGGATATAAACCTGGGTCTTCCCGCTCCCGGTGACGCCGTACAGCAGGCTGCAGCTGGGCTTCCCACTGCCCAGCAGGGCCGCAAGGCCGTCAAAGGCCCTCTGCTGGTCCTCATTCAACACCGGCGGTTCCGCCTGTTCCACTGGCTCCTGCATAGGGCTGCGATAGAGCTCCTGGCGCTCCAGCTGTAAAATTCCCTTTTTGACCAGGGTTTTCAGGGTGGCCTTGCTGGCGCCGGTATAGTAGCACAGCTCGGTCACCGGCACCCGCTCCAGACTGGCCACCAGCTCCACCACGCTGCGGTGTATGGGGTAGCGCCGCTTGGAAGCCTCCAACAGGTGGCGCGCCTCCTCCCCGGAGACGGCCAGGGAGGCAAATTGCTCTGTCTTGTCCCCCACCTGCCGGGCCGCTGTGGTATCCTGGGCTAAAATCCCCGCCTTTTTCAGCTGGGTGATAAAGCGGGTAGGGCTTTGCGCGCCAAAGGCGGTGCGCAGGTCCCCTGCGGTGATCCGGCCATTGTTGGAATAGAGTATGTCCAGCAGCTTTTTTGCCCCCGTAGAATTTCCGGCGGCCTGATAGGCGGCCTCCCGGCTCACCGATTTCTCCAGGACATATTGATCCTTTAGGGAAATATACAGCCCTGCGGGAAGCATGGCCCGCGCCGCCTCATAGACCGTACAGAACAGCCGGTCCCGCATCCAGAGGGCCAAGTGAATCCCCTTTTCATCCACCACCGGCTCATCGTCCAGCAGCGTCAACACCTGCTTCAGCTTGAAGTCCGGCTCCCCGGCCTCCTGGCCCACCGAGAGGATGATCCCCTCCGCGGGCCGATTGCCCTGGCCGAAGGGCACCAACGCCCGCATGCCAGGCCGTGCCAGCTCCTTCATCTCCCCTGAAAGCAAGTAGGTATAGGGCCGGTCAATGGCATAGGTTGCAGCGGAAACCGCAATACTCGCTGTCTGTTGACGTTCCATTCCTGCTCCTTCTCAAAAAAGGCAAGGGAATCTCCTTGATCCTCTTGCCCCTTTCCGTTTATTCGCCTTCCTGCCTAGTGACGCCCAGCTGGCCGGCCAATGCCTCTTCCATGGCCATGGTGACCGGCTTCTCGGTCAAAGAAATCTGCTGCTGCTCGGCATCCACTGCGATCACCCGGGCACGATGGGCCACCAGATTCACCAGCAGATAGCGGCTGTCTACATCCCGTAATAAATCATTCATCGCATAGAGCTTCATCCTTCATATACCTCCTCAAAATCATGCAGACGCTGAGACACCCGGCAGACGGCAGCATCCATAATGGCGGAAAGCTCGTCTACGGCGTTCTGTGGCTGATCGTTTATAATCAAATAGTCGTAATTCTTGATTTGCTTATATTCCTCCCGGGCACGGTTCAGCCTATCCTGAATCACCGTCTCGCCCTCGCTCTGACGGCAATGAAGCCGGCTGGAAAGCTCCTCAAAGCTGGGGGGAATCAGGAAGCAGAGCACCGCATTCGGACACTTTTTCCGGACGATGGCCGCGCCCTGCACCTCGATATCCAGGATCACGTCCCGGCCCGCGTTGAGATGCTGTTCAATGAGTTTCCGGGAGGTTCCATAGTAATGATCCACATATCCGGCGTATTCCAGGAACTCGTCCTCCTGCACCATGCGCTCAAATTCCTCGTTGCTGACATAGTGATAGTTGACGCCCTCCTGCTCCCCCTCCCGGGGCTTCCGGGTGGTGAAGGAAACGGAAAAGTAGATATTCCCCCGCTGCTGCATCAGCAGCTTGATCACCGTGCTCTTGCCCACGCCGGAAGGGCCGGACACTACAAGCAATGTGCCTCTTTTCTCAGTTTTCATGCTCTGCCGCACCTTCTTCCTCATCCCGGCCATTGACACGGTTTGCCACAGTCTCGGGCTGGATGGCAGAGAGGACCACATGATTGTCATCCATGATAATCACCGCACGGGTGCGGCGGCCATAGGTGGCATCAATCAGGCTGCCTCGGTCCCTGGCCTCTTGAATTAGGCGCTTGATGGGCGCAGATTCTGGGCTGACAATGGCGATCAGGCGCTGGGTAGACACCATATTGCCAAAGCCGATATTGAGCAATTTCATTCTTTCTCCTCCGCTTATTCCATATTCTGGATCTGCTCACGGATCTTTTCAATCTCCGCCTTCATATCCACCACCACATTGGAGATCTCCAGGTCATTGCACTTGGAACCAATGGTATTGGTCTCCCGGTTCATCTCCTGAACCAGAAAATCCAGCTTGCGGCCCACCGGGCCGCCCTTTTGGAGCATATCCCGGAACTGGGCGATATGGCTGCGCAGACGCACCGTCTCCTCGTCTACGGCGATCTTGTCCGCAAAGATAGCGGCCTCCGTGAGAATCCTGGACTCGTCCAACTGGGTGCTTTCCAGCACCTCGGCCATCTTCTTCTCCAGCCGGGCACAGTACTCCGCCAGGGTCTGGGGGGAACGCTCCTCTACCTTTGCCACAAGGTCCTCCAGGGTAACCAAGCGGGACAGAACATCCTCCTCCAGCTTCTTACCCTCCCTGGCCCTCATGGAATTATAATCCGCCAGGGCTAAATCCATGACAGAACACAGATCAGCGGTCAACTGGTCCGCATCCTCCCGGGCCTTCTCCACCTGAAGCACGTCCGGGAAACGGGCCAGCAGGGACAGGGAAATGTCCTTCCCCAGGGCAAACTTGGTCTTTAGGGCGGTCAGCGCCTGATAATAGCTCTCGGCCAGTGGCTCATTGATCCGAACCACAAGCCCGTCAGCTGCGGCCTGATCCATGGTGACAAACACGTCAACCTTGCCCCGGGTGATGGCCGCCTGGACCCGCTTTTTCAGCGCGTCCTCAGCAAAGGTATAGCTACGGGGCAGCTTAATATTGCAATCCAGATAGCGGTTGTTGACAGAGCGCACCTCGATGACGAGGGATCGTCCATTGCAGACCGCCTCTCCCCGGCCATAGCCAGTCATACTATTAACCAAAGGAATCCCCCTTTTCAGCGGAATAGAATAATAACGTATTATACCAAAATTTTTCTGTCATGTAAAGCCCAGCCGTGTCCCGGGCCACGGAAATCAATTTTTGCAACAAAGCTGAACAAAGTGCTAAAATAGGAAA
>CAYLVH010000032.1:14656-17507 GCA_964387095.1 uncultured Oscillospiraceae bacterium | reverse complement strand
TTACTGGATTCTAATATGCTGCTTAGAGTCCTTTCTCAAAATTGATTTCCGTGGTTATTCTGATCCCTTCAGAGTTTCTGCCAGAGTTTCTGCCAAAGCCCGGGCAAACAGCCGTGCGCCCCGGAGGGCTTCCTGCAGGGTGTTGCCGCAGCTGCCCACCTCCACCAGAATGGAACCGGTAGTCAGATCCTGGTTGAATCGGGAGGAGCGGAGGTTGATGGGCCGGGGCAGCGTGCTGTCAATAAAGAGCATCTGCTGCTGGATTTGAATGGCGAAGGACAGGTTCTCCTGCCAATTCGGGTGGTTTAGCCCGCCTGCATTCGTCCCCATGACCAGCATGACCTGGGCGGTTTTCTCCCCGTCCACCGTGGTGACTACCTTATAGGTGGTTCCATCGTCGGCAATCAAGGCGTCCCGATGGACGTCTAGCACCACGGAGATGGTGGGATACTCCTCCAGATAGGCCTGGATCCCCTCCCTGGCCCGGGCATAGGAACCCGTATAGCTGGGGTAGTCATACAGATCGGTATCGTGGATGACAGAAAAGCCCGCCTCCTCTAGAACAGCGGCAATTTCATCCCCCACCCGGATCATATTATAGTTGTCGTCTGTGGTGCGGTAGGAGTCTGAGCTGTTATACTGGTCCTCTCCGTCCATGGTGTAGGCCTCCGTGCCGTGGGTGTGCATAATCAGAATCTGCGGCCCATCCTGGCTGAGATCAATCTGGGTGTTCAGCGCCGCCACAGTTTCCAGGTCCACGCTCAGCTCGGAACTGTTGTTCAAATAAATATTATCCAGCGAAATGGCGTTGGCTCCGCTGGCGCTGGTAATGGTCTTCTCCGGATTTTCAGAGGCAGCTTCCGTCTCCTCTGGCGTTTCCGTCTCCTGGGATGCTTCGGTCTCCTCCGTTGCTTCCGCCTCTTCGGTTTCCGAGGGGGATTCCGCCTCGGATGCGATGATCTCCGCAAGGGGCTCTGCCGCCATACTGTCCTCCTCCAGATCGTCCAGCATACCCGCCGCCAACGCCGGGGATGCGTCCAGGACCACCTGCTCCAGCGCCTCTGCACCAGTGCCCAGCTGGAACGTCAAAACCCTTTGGCTGAAATTCCAGTCCTCCAGCATGGCCTGCACCTCTTGCCGGAGCACAGTTCCGCCACCGGATCGGGCCAGCATCCAGAGGGCTGCCCCCACCAGCATCAGCGCGCCCCAGCGCCGCAGGCCTTTCCCCATTTTGTTCTGCCTTTTCATGGTCCGCTCCTTTTCTTTTGTCCCGATGCTTTGCTAATCAAGATACTATATGCGGACAGGGATGGGCATATGACTTGCGGAGTTGGCCGGGGCTTCCCCTGTAACTGATAATGTATAGTTGCAATTTTTCCGGATTTGCATTAAGATGAAGCTACGGAATTGTTTTGCGGCGGGCCAAGCCCGCCTAGCTGTTTTATCCAGGAGGGAGCAAACAAGATGAAAGATGGATTTGTCAAAGTGGCTGCCGCCACCCCCAAGGTTCGGGTGGCCGACTGCCATTATAATGCCGAGCAAGTGTTTACCCTCATGCGTGAGGCGGACAAGCAGGGAGTGAAGGTGATCTGCTTCCCCGAGCTGTGCCTGACTGGCTACACCTGTGGAGACCTGTTCCTACAGCGCACGCTGATTAAGGGTGCGGAAGATGCTTTGAGCACGGTACTGGCCGCCACCAAGAATCTGGAGATTGTGGCCGCAATTGGCCTGCCGGTGCGGTACAACAACAAGCTCTATAACTGCGCTGCCGTGATCCAAAAGGGCCAGATTCTCGGCCTGATCCCCAAGCAGCACCTACCCAACTACACGGAGTTTTACGAACAGCGGTGGTTTACCCCTGCCGGGGACATGGATGTTTCCATCGCTCTCTGCGGCCAGCGTGTACTGCTGAGCACCAAGCAGCTGTTTGTCTGCAAGGAACTGCCTGAGCTGGTCATTGGCGTGGAAATCTGTGAGGACCTGTGGGTCCCCCATCCCCTCTGCGAGGACATGACTGCCGCCGGGGCGACCCTGATTTTGAACCTGTCCGCTTCGGACGAAATCGTCTGCAAGAACAGCTACCGCCGCTCTCTGGTGTCCTCCACCGCCGGGCGGTTGGTCTGCGGCTATATCTACGCCGACGCTGGGGAAGGCGAGTCCTCCACCGACCTGATATTTGGCGCTCACAACATGATCTCTGAGAACGGCTCCATTCTGGCGGAGTCCCGGTTCTCCACCGGCCTGGCCGTCAGCGAGATTGACTTCCAAAAACTCAGCCAGGAGCGTCAGCGGATGAATACCTATCCGGCGGACAATCATTCCGCCGACTATACCATGCAGGCCTTCTCCCTGACCTTCTGCGAGACAAAGCTGACCCGCTATATCGCCCCCAACCCCTTCGTCCCCGCCCACCATGGGGATCGGGCTGCCCGCTGCGAGGAAATCCTTCTGCTGGCCTCCCTGGGCCTGAAAAAGAGGCTGGAGCACACCCACGCCTCCAAGGCGGTGGTGGGCCTGTCCGGGGGGCTGGACTCCACCCTGGCCTTTCTGATCACAAAGATCGCCATGGATATGCTGGGCCGCCCCGCCACGGATATCATCGCGGTCACCATGCCCTGTTTCGGCACCACTGACCGCACCAGGGACAACGCCTGCCGGCTGGCTGACTGCCTGGGCGCCACCCTCCGCCGCATTGATATCAGCAAGGCCGTGCAGCAGCACTTTAAGGATATCGGCCAGTCCATGGACGACCACTCCGTCACCTTTGAAAATGGCCAGGCCAGGGAACGCACGCAGGTGCTCATGGATATCGCCAACAAGACCGGCGGCCTGGTGGTCGGCACCGGCGACC
>CAYLVH010000032.1:0-14646 GCA_964387095.1 uncultured Oscillospiraceae bacterium | reverse complement strand
ATGTCTATGTACGCCGTCAATGCCTCCATCCCCAAAACGCTGGTGCGCCATTTGGTCCGCTTTGTGGCGGATGACAAGGCGGACAAGGAGCCGGAGCTTTCCGCTGTCCTGATGGACATCCTGGACACCCCCGTCTCCCCCGAGCTGCTCCCCGCCAAGGAGGGCAAAATCTCCCAAAAGACCGAGGATTTGGTGGGTCCCTACGAGCTTCACGACTTCTTCCTGTACTACGGCATCCGCTTCGGCTTCCCACCCTCTAAGGTGTTCCGCTTGGCAGAGCACGCCCTGGGCGACACCTACGACCGGGCTACCATCCTGAAGTGGCTGCGCACCTTCTACCGCCGCTTTTTCCAGCAACAGTTCAAGCGCTCCTGCCTACCCGATGGACCCAAAGTGGGCTCCGTCACCCTCTCCCCTCGGGGGGATTGGAGAATGCCCTCGGACGCTGTGGTGGCCCTATGGCAGGACGAGCTGGAGGTCCTGACCAAACTGCTTCCGGAAGGCCTGTAATTCCCAGATTGATTCACATTGGCCGGACTTTCATTGCCATGGTGGTGAGTGTCCTTCCTTAAATACAACAAAATGACCCGCTGCGAAAGCAGCGGGCCGCTTTTTGCCTTAAGGCAGGTAATCCGCAGGGTCTACCGGCTCCCCGTTCAGAGTCATGGCAAAGTGCAGATGGTCCCCCAAGGCCGTCTCTCCAGCGGCGGTATTGCCCACCTGTCCCAGGACACAGCCAGCGCTGACCTTGTCACCCACTTCCACCAGGGTGTCTGTACCCAGGTTGCCGTAAATACTGGTTAGGCCTCCACTGTGCTCCACCGTCATGACAATCCCCAGCAACAGGTCGTTGTCAATGGAGACCACGGTTCCGTCTGTCACCGCCTGCACGTTGGTTCCCTCTTCTGCCGCCAGGTCGATGCCCTCGTGGGTGCGCCAGTCTCCCATGGTCTCATCCGCAATCAGAGTATCCGGGGAAAAGGCGGTCACCACATTGCCTTGAATGGGCCAGGTGGTCACCGTGGCCAGCGCCTCCGTCTGGGGGACGGTTTCAACCTCCGCAACCACCTCTTCCGCCGGCTCGGCCTCCTCCACAATGACTTCCTCAGCCGCGGTTTCCTCCTCCGCGTCCGCATCCATCGCCGGAGATTCCAGGATGTCCCCCACCGCGATCTCCGCCAGAGCAGATACCGCCTCGATCTCTTGGGTGCTGACGGAAATGCCGCGGATGGAATGCACCAGGTAATAGGTGGAGCATCCAATCACCGCCAAGCACAGTACCAGGGCAATGTAAAAGCCCTTCCCGTCAAGGAATTTTCCCATCTTTTCTGAAAAATGTTTTTTCATAGAATCGCCTCCAGCACCAGTTTGTCCCTGCCGAGGGCGATTTATACAAATTCTTTTTAAATCAAGCGGGAAAGAACAATCTCACCGCCCAGGCTGCCGCCAGAAATCCCGCCAAATCCGCACAGATGGCCGCCGGGACCGCGTAACGGGTGCGCCGGATGCCCAACCCGCCAAAATACACCGCAATGGTGTAAAATGTAGTCTCAGTGGAGCCCAGCATCACCGCTGCCGTCTGGCCGATGGTGGAATCCGGGCCATAGTTCTGGATCAGCTCTGAGCCCACCCCCAAGGCGCCGCTGCCGCTGACCGGGCGAAGAAGGAGGATGGGCATGGTTTCCGCCGGAATTCCCACCTTTTTCAGGATGGGGGCCAGCAGGCCCTCCGCCGCGTCCAGGGCGCCGGAGGCCCGGAGCATATAAATACACACCATCATCACCAACAGCGCCGGAAAGATTTTCAGCACCACCTTCAAGCCATCCGCCGCGCCAGCGGTCAGGGCGTCATAGACATCCACCCTCCGGGCCACCCCCCAGAGGGCTGTGGCTGCCAACAGCAGCGGCACCAACAGGGCGGAAATCATCGTCATGAGTCAAACCTCCTCCAAACCCTAGCCAGCAGCTTTGCGGCGCAAACACCCACTGTTACGGAGATCGCTGAGGCCAGCCACACCGCCGGTAAGATATCGAAGGGCTCTGCCGCGCCAGCGTCCGCCCGAACCGCCGCCACGGTGGCCGGGATCAGCTGAATGGAGGCCGTGTTGCAGACAATCAGGGTACACATGGCGTCGCAGGCGGTCCCGTCTCCCCGGTCCATCCCCTTGGCCGCACGAATTCCCGCCGGGGTGGCTGCGTTGCCCAATCCCAGGAGGTTGGCGGAGACATTCGCCGCAATGTCCCCCATAACCTGCCGGTTTTCGCTGAACTCCGGATAGAGCAGCCGTAAAACGGGCTGCAGGAGCCTGGCCAGCCAGTCAATGACCCCTGCCCGCCGAAGTACCTCCAGCACCCCCGACCAGAGGCAGAGGATACCCGCCAAAGAAAGGGCCAGGGATACCGCAGCTGCCGCCCCCTCGGTTACCGCTCCCGACAGCGCGCTTAAATTCCCAGTTGCGGCGCCAAACGTCAACGACAGCCCTAGCATCAGGGCCACAATCACCGTCATAATCATTTTGCTGCTCCTTTCTCCCACCTGTCCCGTTTTACCTCAGCTTATGAGCCATGTCCAGAAATATGCTTAAATAACTTCCAGGATTTGAACAGGAATAATTCATGTATAATCGCAAACTGCTATAAGTGGTTATTCTTTCATAATGACACAGTAAGGGAGATTTTAGCGTGAAATCAACTGGAATTATCCGCCGCGTGGACGAGTTGGGCCGCATCGTCATCCCCATTGAGCTGCGCCGCACACTGGACATCGATCAAAAGGATCCCCTTAAAATTTCTGTGGAGGACTCCACGATTTTGCTGAGGAAATATGAACCCGCCTGCATTTTCTGCGGGAACGCGAAGGAGGTTGTACGGTTCAAGGGGAAAACAATTTGCCGCAGATGCATTCAATCGCTGGCAAAGGAGCAACCATGAAATTTGAATGCAAAAAAAGCAGGGAGGACAACCTTTTGCCTCCCCACTTTTTCCTATTACTTTACTCTGATTACTCTGACGTTTCGCGGCCCTTGACCGCCGCCGCGTACAGTTCATTTTTGCTGAGCCCCAACTCCTTGGCTACCTGTTTGGCCGCCTCTTTCAGGGAGCAGCCCGTCTCCGCCCGGCGCGCGGCCACGGCGGCAACCCCGTCCTCCAGCGTAGCGGCTGGCGCCTGCTCTGGCTGTCCGCCTTCGACGATCAGGACAAATTCGCCCTTGGGCGGGATCTCCCGGTAATATTCCGCCGCTTGGCCAATGGTAGTGCGGCGCACCTCCTCGTGGAGCTTGGTCAGCTCCCGGCACATGGCAATGCGGCGGTCCGCCCCAAACACCTCCTCGAAATCACGCAGGGTGGCGGCCAGCTTATGCGGCGCCTCGTAGAAAACCATCGTTCGCGCCTCCCCCCGGAGGGAATCCAGGTGGGACTTCCGATTCTTCTTGTTCATGGGTAGGAAACCCTCAAAGGTAAACCGACCGGTGGGCAGGCCGGAAACCGTCAGAGCGGTCACCAGTGCACAGGGGCCGGGAATCGCAATCACCGGCACATCTGACTCGGCGCACATGGCCACCAGCTCCTCCCCGGGGTCGCTAATGGCCGGGGTGCCCGCGTCCGTCACCAGGGCGCAGTCCTCGCCTCCCTGGATTCGGGCCAGGATCTCCGGGCCGCTGGTCTCCATATTATGGCGGTAATAGCTGACCATGGGCTTCTTGATGCCCAGTTGGTTCAGGATTTTAATGGACACCCGGGTATCCTCCGCGGCGATAAAATCCACCTCATGCAGCGTATCTATGACCCGCTGGGAGAGGTCTCCCAGATTACCGATGGGCGTGGGAACCAGATAAAGCGTTCCTGCCATATTGATAACCTCCTGTCAACCCCCGTTGGGGGAACCTTCTATTTCGTGATAGATGCGGCGATATTCCCCAGTCGGGGTTCCGTCTGCCTCGTACCAAATCAGATTGGGCAGCAGGGCGATCCCTGGCTTCCCCTGACGGACGCCCTCCACCAGGGCCAGCTTGGGCGGGGCTTCAGAGGTGTGGCTGACCAGCCGCAGGCGTTTAGGCTCAATTCCCCCGTCCCGGAGGGCTGCAAACACATCCGCCAGCCGGCTGGCGGGATAGATCAGTGCAAATCTGCCGCCGTTTTTCAGCAGCCTACCCGCCGCCTTGCACAGCGCCTCCAGGCCGCATCCAGTTCGGGCCTGGGTTCCGGCCTTCCCCTGTTGGAAATAGGGGGGATTGGAGATCACCAGCTCGGCGCAGCCCCCGGGGCCATTCTCCCCCAGCGCCTGGATTGTGCCCCTTTGGATGTCTCCTTCCAGCCGGTTTAGGGCCAGGTTTTCCCGGGCCAGGGAGCAGGCCCTTTGGTCGCAGTCGATTCCAGTGTATGTGATGGCGGATTCCCTGCCGAAGAGCAGCAGTCCCAACGCCCCGGATCCGCAGCCCAAGTCCCACACCTGGTTTCCCGGCCGGACGGAGGCGAAGTCTCCCAGGGCCATGGAGTCCATGGAGAGGGGAAACACCCCCTCTCTCTGGCGCAGCCGCAGCCTCCCACCAAACAGAAGCTCCTCCTTCATGTCCCCACCGCCTGTTCTTCCTGAATGGGTACATTTTAGCACAAGTCCCCTGCTTTTTCCACGATTCCCTGTCCAATCTCTGAAATAATCCGTGCAGCCTGGCTCCATACATGGTATACTTTCAATATGATTACATGTTTGGAGGTCGTGCCATGGATTGTACCGGATTGGAACAATGGAAAGATTTCTTGCAGCCCCTGCTGGAGGACAAGCGCTTCGCGGTGCTGGAGAAAAAGGTAGAGACCGCCCGGGCATCCTCAGTGGTCTTCCCCCCGGAGGAGAGGCAGTTCGCCGCCCTTGCTCTGACCGCCCCGGAACAGGTGAAGGTGGTCATTCTGGGCCAGGATCCCTATCACGGGAAAGGGCAGGCCCATGGCCTGGCCTTTTCTGTGCCGGAGGGAGTCAAAATCCCCCCCTCCCTACGCAATATTTATTTGGAGCGGGAATCCGACCTGGGCATTCCCCCCTCCCCCTCCGGCGATCTGACGCCCTGGGCCAAGCGGGGCGCCCTCCTGCTGAACACCGTGCTGACGGTGGAGGAGGGCAAAGCCAACTCCCACAGCGGGTTTGGTTGGCAGTGGTTCACCGATGGCGTAGTCAAAGCCCTGGCACAGCTGCCACAACCCATAGCCTTTGTCCTGTGGGGGGCACAGGCCTGGAAGAAGGAGTCTTTGACCCAATCCCCTCATCCCCGTCTAGTGGTCAAATCGGTACATCCCAGCCCACTGAGCGCCTATCGCGGCTTCTTTGGAAGCAAGCCCTTCAGTCAGATCAACGCCTTTTTGACGGCGGAAGGCGCAGAGCCCATGGACTGGTCCCTCTGATTTAAGGGTTTACATATCAAAAGAGCTTGTCGATCAAGTCGACAAGCTCTGAAAATGTAAGCATTTTCTCGAATCACGCCCTGCTGAGGGCTTGCAAGTTCTTATCTGGGTATCTCGTTTTTCGACAGACTGAATCCCCGGCCTTAAGGCCGGGGATGGTTGTTTTTATGATCGGATTAGTGGTTGCCGCCGGAGAAGGGATAGCCCCCGTTTCCGCCATAGCTGTAACCTTCATCTTGCGTGGTGCTTTCAGTAGTGCTGGTATCGGATGTCGCGGACTCCTGATACTCGCCCAGGGTCACGGTCACATCCATGCTCTCGCCGTTGCGGTCAATGGTGATGGTGATCTCGTCGCCAGGGGAATGCTTATTCACTGCGGTGGTGGCATCGCTGGCGGAGGTAATTTCCTGGCCGTCAATGGCGGTAATCAGATCGCCACGGGTCAGGCCTGCCGTATCAGCGGCCTCGCCGCTGACCACGGAGTAGATCATTGCGCCGGCGATAGTATTGCCATCCATGTCAGTGAAGGAGTAATCCTGCAGGCTGACACCCAGGTAAGGCTTCACCACATAGCCGTTTTCAATGATGGACTCGATGATGCTCATCACGGAATTGATGGGGATTGCAAATCCGATGTTATCAATGGACGACTCAGAGGAGGAGCTGGAAGAGGAATACTTGGCATTGGTGATGCCGATTACCTCGCCGTATTCGTTAAACAGGGGACCGCCAGAGTTGCCGGAGTTAATGGCCGCATCCGTTTGAATCAGGGTCATTGTGCCGGTGGACAAGGTGATCTCACGATCCAGGGCAGAAACGCAACCGGAGGTCAGGGAGAAGGTCAGCTCGCCCAGGGGGTTGCCGATGGCCACCACGTCGTCGCCTACGGACAGGTCATCAGAGTCGCCAATCACCACGGGCGTCAGGCCCTCAGCGTCCACCTTGAGGACGGCGATATCGTTATCCTCGTCATAGCCCACCAGGGTGGCCTCATAGCTGGTGCCATCGTACATGTTGACGGTGATGCTGCCTTCATCGGTATCCTCTACCACATGGTAGTTGGTGACGATATATCCGTCCTCCGTCAGGACAAAGCCGGAGCCGGACACCGCCGCGGGAGTGGAATAGCCCCAGATGTTATAGGTAACGGTGGCGGTGATACCCACGCAGGAATTCACATTTGCGGCATAGATCTGGGAAGGCGTCATGGACTCGCCGGTGGTGTCATACCCCACCGTTTCCAGCGCGGATGTACGGCTGCTCTGCACCAGTGCGGTGGCATTGCTTGCCGCCACACTTCCGCCGCTTCCGCTCATCAGGGAGGTGCCAAGAAGGACACCGCCGCCGCCAACGCAGCCACCCACCAGGGCGCAGACCAGGCCCAGCGCCACCACCTTGGAGGCGGTCATGCCCACAGACTTCTTTGCCTTTTTCTGCTTCTTCTGCTGGCTGGGATTGTAGTTGTAGCTGCTCCCGGGATTGTCGTTATATGAGGTATAGCCGTCGGCCTGCCGGCCCGCGCCGTACTGGGGAGCTCCATTGCCGCTCTGCTGATGCTGATCGCCGGCCTGAGCCTGATAAGTGGGCTCCGTTGCCGGGCCGTGATACGTGCAGCCATTCTCGTTGGATACTCCTCTGTTTACCATACCATCGTTATGCTCAAATTCATGTTCAGACATAATATGATACCCCTTTTCTGAATGTAATGTAGATCTTAAAACTGTCTCGGGGGCTTATCCCTTCAACAATTATTAGGATACCCGAAACTTGTGTCTAAATTATGAAAATTTTAAACATGATTTTTTAACAATTGACGAGTATTTTGTAAAGGAAACTGCCCGGCCTTTGGCCGGGCAGGGAAAAGCGGAGGGCTTAGAGGACGATCACCCGGAGGATATTCTCCTGGTCGCTAAGCTCATCCACAACAGCCTGCGTGGGAGCAACGTTGACGTCCAACATGGTGTAGGCCAGATCCTTCTTGGACTTGTTGGTCATATTCTCCACGTTGATCCCAACCTTGCCCAAAACATCCGTGATTTGGGCAATCATGGCGGGCACGTTGCGGTGCAGGACGCAGACCCGGGCCACACCGCTGCGCTCCATGGACACGCTGGGGAAGTTGACCGAGTTCTTGATATTTCCGTTGAGCAGGTAATCCTGAAGCTCCTGGGCGGCCATGACGGCGCAGTTCTCCTCGGACTCCGGGGTGGAGGCCCCCAGGTGGGGCAGGGCAATGGCGTTCTTGGCTGCGGCAATCCTGCCGGAGGGGAAATCCGTGACATATGCGGCCACCTTTCCGGACTCCAACGCCTGGCAGATATCCTTCTCGTTCACTAGGCCATCCCGGGCCAGGTTGATCACCCGGACGCCATCCTTCATCTTGGAAATCGCAGCAGCATCAATGGTGTCCACTGTGGAGGGGTTCTTGGGAATGTGTAGGGTGACGTAGTCGGACACCTTCAGCAGTTCGTCCAGTTCAGCCACCACTTTGACCTTGGAGTTCAGGGCCAAGGCAGTGGGGACAGAGAGGAAGGGGTCATAACCCACCACCTTCATGTCCAGCAGGATGGCGGCATCCGCAACCTTCGCGCCGATGGCGCCCAGGCCGATGATGCCCAGCGTCTTGCCCAGAATCTCAGGGCCGACAAAGTTGCTCTTCGCCTTCTCCATGGTGACCATCACATCGCCGCCGGACTCCGCCTCCTGCTTTGCCCAGGCTGCCCCCTCCATCATTTTCCGGGAGCAGGCCAGCATGGAGAAGATGACCTCTTCCTTGACGGCGTTGGCATTGGCGCCAGGGGTATTGAACACCACAATGCCCGCCTGACTGCAACGGTCGATGGGGATGTTATTGGTGCCCGCACCAGCCCGGGCAATGGCCCGCAGGGACGCGGGGAAGGGATAGTCATGCAGCTTGGCGGAGCGGACGATAATGCCGTCCTCGTTCTCAACGGCATCTCCCACCTGAAACAGCGCCGGATCCAGCTCTGCCAAGCCGATGCTAGAAATTTTATTGAAAGTCTTGATCTGATACACAGTAAGATTCCTCCTAAAAGTAATGCGACCTGAAAAATATGTCTCAGACAGCGGAGCCCTCTATGGTCACCAGGAAGCAGCCCTGCTCACACTGGACAATCTCAAACACCATGTTTACGGAGCTTCCGTCCGAATAGTTTACGGCTGCCTGAACAGTGTACAGCTCATCAATGGACGCGATCCCGCTGTATGCCTGGATGGTCTGCGCCACATCAATGGCCTTTTCGCCGCTGAGATCCACAAACTGCGCAGTCCCCAGCGTCATATCACTGACGGTCTTTCCGTAATTGGACGCCCATTTGTCCTCCTGAATCAGGATTTGGGACAGAGGACGATCCCCGCTGGCATTCTGATAAAAGTTCTCTGAGCCAGGGAAAAACAGGGAGGAAATGGTCTCCAAGTCCTGATCCTCCGCCGCAGCCAAATAATCCGTGACCAAGGCCGTATAGGAATCCCGTCCGGCGGCAATCTCCGGCTCCTCGCTCTGCCAGTTATTCCACCACCAGTAGGCGCCTTGCCCCGCCGCCAGCAGGAACAGGAGAATCAGCAGCACAGTAACCAGCTGCCTGATATGTCTCCCCCGTCTCTTCCGGTTACACTCCCGATAATAGGCCTGTTGGCCCCGCGGGCGCTGCTTTGCCACGGGCTTTCCACACTTGGGGCAAGAATCCGTGCCGTCCTGAATTGGGCTTCCGCAGTGTGCACAGTACACAGAGCACTCCTCCTGTCCTTCTCTGTTTTTCAGGCTTCTTCGTTCATCTCAAAAATGCAAGCATTTTCGAGAATTTTTAGCATCCTGCTGCATCGCACTCACTTCGTCGGAACGTTTGCAGGATGAGAAGTGAATTTTCCAGGCATATGTTCTGAAAAAATTCTTAATTTCATTCCGTCAGCAAGCTGACGGAACTCTGCCGAGGGCTTGCAAGTACACATCTGGAAAGTAGTTTTCGACAGGCTGGTCCATTTTAGTTGTTCTTATCGAATTGCCGGATGAAGTCGCAGAGCTTTTCCACGCCCTCAACCGGCATTGCGTTGTAAATGGATGCCCGCATGCCTCCAACTTTTCGGTGGCCCTTCAAGTTGGCAAAACCTGCCCCAGTGGATTCTGCCACAAACTTGGCGTCCAGCTCGGGGGAGGCGCTGCGGAAGGTCACGTTCATATCGGAGCGGGAGCTGACCTCCGCCGGGCAAGTGAACAGGCGGGAGTTATCAATCACATCATACAGCATCTGGGCCTTTTTGTGCTTGATCTTTTCCATGCCGGCAACTCCGCCCTGGGCTTCCAGCCAGTCGCAGACCAGGCCCAGCATGTAGATGCACCAGCAGGGCGGGGTATTGTACATAGAATCCTTCTCAATCTCCGTCTGCCAGTTCAGCATCAGGGGCGTGATGGGCAGTTCATGGCCCGCCAGGGACTTCTTTACGATCACAATAGTCACGCCTGCGGGGGCCAGGTTCTTCTGGGCGCCGGCAAAGATAACCCCGAATTTGGAGACATCCACCTGGCGGGAGCAGATATCGGAGGACATGTCACAGACCAGGGGCACATCCCCGGTTTCAGGGACATACTGCCACTCCGTGCCATAGATGGTATTGTTGGCGCAGTAATAGAAATAGGAGGCGTCCGGCCGGATGACCAGCTGCTCCTGGGTGGGTATGTAGGTGTGGTTCCGGTCCTCGGAGGAGGCGGCCACGGCGATGTCCCCATACCGCTTGGCTTCCTTATAGGCCAGGGTGGAGAAGTTCCCAGTCAAGGCATAGTCAGCCTTGCCTGTTGCCCCAATCAGGTTCAGAGGAACCGAAGAGAACTGGGTAGAGGCGCCACCCTGTAGAAACAGAATCTCATACTCATCCGGCACGTTCATCAGCTTCCGAAACTTCGCCTTGGTATCATCGAAAATTTTCTGGAACACCTTCGAGCGATGACTCATCTCCATCACGGACATTCCTGATCCCTGATAATTGGTGATCTCAGCACCGGCACGGGTCAGGACTTCCAAAGGAAGCATGGACGGGCCCGCAGAGAAGTTATAAATACGCTCGTTTCCCATAAGGATTCCCCTTTCTTTTATGTCAGACTAAATAAATGCAAGCGCCGCGTTCCGCTTTACTTGCATACCTACTAACTAAATAAGTAAATAAGGTGAAATTTATTATAGCAATTTAGCGCGTTAAAAACAAGGATATAAATACCAAAACTTTTTCCCGCTTTTTAGGGATTTCTCTCGCTTTTAGACAAATGTCTCTGTATAGCGGACATGCCATGCCCATTTGTCTGCCCGGATCAAATCCTATTATAGACGTTCTGAAGCGGTTTGCAAGGCCTTTTGTTTCCACAGCCGGGAAACATCTTTGCGGGCCAGCGCCTGAACCGCCTGAAATCCACGGCCGAAAAGTAGGTTTGTCGACAGGCTGCAATGTATTTAGGAGGCTGCCTCACCTGGAAGTGAGACAGCCCCCTAATCTTGCATATCAGGCTTAGCTCAGTGCAGCATTCAGAATAACAGCTGCTTCCGCGCGGTCGATAGACCTGCCCAGGCCGAAGGTGCCATCCTCATAGCCGACAGTCAAATTGTTCTCATAAGCGGCCACAACATACTTGGTAGACCAGCCGCTCACATCAGGGAAGACGCACGCTATATCCGCGTAGTTGTCCGCATTGATCCCCACAGCCGCCTCCAGCATGGTGACAAATTCTTCCCGGGTGATATCCGCTTCGGGATCAAAGATGCCGTCGCCCTTGCCGACAACCAGCCCGTTGGCATAGGCCGCCGCAATCCACTTGGTGGCCCAACCGCTGACATCAGAGAATACAGTTTCCGCATCCTCATACTCGCTGACATCAATACCGGCGGCGTTCACTGCGATAACAGCCGCTTCGGCACGGGTCATGCTGGCATTCGGTCTGAAGGTGCCATCAGGATAGCCTTCAACAATCCCAGCGGCCGCACACCGCATCACATACTCATAATACCAGGAGCCCTCCACCACGTCGGGGAACGTCTTGACAGCGCCCTGCGCAAGGGTGACCCGTCCGGTGCCAGTGGGCACAGTATACACGTCGCTGTTCATGTAATTGGCCAGCATGGAGGCCATATCCGTCTGTCCGGAGATGAAAACCTCCACATTCGTCAGATCATAAATGCCGTAGTTATCCACGAAAAGAAGATCCAATGCCAAGGTGAAGCTCTCGTCGTCCGCAATTTCCGTCCCGTCAGGCCAAGTCACAGAGGTGACAACATTGGGCTCCCCTTCCGTAAAGGTCACGCAAATCCCGCTCACCTGGGGGAAGGCCATATATTGCTCAGGATAGCCGCTGAGTGCAATAGTAAGCATCTCTTTCAGCTGTGCGCCAGTGGAGTTCACCAGGTAAATATCCGCTCCAGAACCGAAAACGCTGAGATAATCATCCAACGTCAGGTCCCCTTCATTCAGGGAAGTCCGGATCATTGCAGCCGGGAACAGCGCCACATCCGCACCGGTATAGTCCCGAACGGCATCGGAGATGACATCGCCCAAATTGGTCTCAGAGACCCGGACAAACTCACGCTCTCCCACCAGGGTGACGTCTGTATGGCCAATCACCTGGGAGGTTTGTTCCGCTACCAGTTCCTCGTAATACGCAACCAAGGCCGAGACCTGGGGATCCGCCGTGTATTGGGTGGTATATTCCTCCGCAGAAATCAACTGCGTATCCGCTTTGACCACCTGGCCGTCCTTCAGGTACAGCTTGCTGACGCCGATATTCGCGCCATTCTGGCCAGTCTGAACCACCAGGCCTCCGGCTTCGCCCAGATAGCCATCAGGCAGCTCGGTATGGCTGTGCCCGTCAATAATCAGGTCCACATCGGCATAATTGGCCGCGATGGTCATGCTGGCAAATCCATACTTTTCACCAAAGCCCAGATGGGTCAACGCCACAATCACGTCGCATCCCGCGTCCTTCAGCTCCTGGATACAGGCTTCTGTCGTCTCCTGCGTATCCAACATCGTGGTGGGATAGCTGCTGTCCGGCTTGTACTCCTCAGTGGTCACGCCGAAAATTCCCACCTTCACGCCGTCACAATCAAAAATGACGGTTCCGTCCAGGAGATGCTCACCAGTCTCAGCATCCACCCAACCAGCGCTCAGGGTAGCGAAATTATTCATTCCTGCCACCTTCAGCGCCTGGGCAGTTCCCCGGCCAATGTCGTCATTGCCCAAAACCATCACGTCATATCCGACCTCATTCATGATGGGGGCAATATATTCCCCGTTAGAAAGGCTGGCAATGGTAGCGCCGCCCCAGGTATCACCGGCGTTGGCAACAATCACATTCTCTTCGCCATACTCCTCCTCCATGGCAGCAGCCACCGCAGCCACATAGGGCTCCACTTCCACCGCGCCATGAACATCGTTCGTATGGACAAATACCAACACCTGATCGTAGCTGTCCTCAGCTGGTTCCGCGGCGGCTACGGTCAGCGCGGCTGTGGCCAACGCTGTGGCACATACAACGCCAGTCGTAAACATTTTTGTTATTTTTTTCATTTCTCCTCCCCCATTCTCGGTCAGCGCTGTTAACCCTACATATTTTTATTATACAAAGTTCAATACAATTTGTCAATGACATACTATAAGGTTTTTTATAGACTCCCGGATTTCCCAGTTATTTCTTTCTTTTTTTTAACAATTTACAAGGCTTTCTTGCATTTTCGTCTCTGATTGCATATAATGCAGACAAAGAAACCTTGAAAGGATGGCTGTTATGTCTTCTCGCATTTTAATTGTTGATGACGAGCTGGAGATTGCCGATTTGGTTGAGCTGTATCTGAAGAACGACGACCATGAGATTATCAAATGCTATAACGGAACAGACGCCCTGAACGTGATCCGCACCCAGCGGCTGGATTTGGCGATTCTGGATGTAATGCTGCCTGGGATTGACGGTTTTTCCCTGTGCCGGGAGATCCGGGATGAATATCAGTTTCCGGTGATCATGCTGACTGCCCGGGTGGATGATCTGGACAAGATCACCGGCCTGACCATCGGTGCGGATGACTATATCACAAAGCCCTTTAACCCCCTGGAGCTGACCGCCCGGGTCAAGGCCCAGCTGCGCCGCTACACCCTGTACAACAGCAGCGGCGAGGAGGAGGCCAACAATGCAGAGATCCTCGACATCAACGGCCTGGTCATCAATCATACCACACATGAATGCCGTCTGTATGACGAAAAATTGACCCTGACCCCAATCGAGTTCAACATCCTCTGGCTGCTTTGCCAGCGCAGAGGGGAAGTGATCTCTGCCGAGGAGCTGTTTGAAACCATTTGGGGCGAAAAGTATCTGGACCGGAACAACACCGTCATGGTACATATCCGCCGCCTGCGGGAGAAGCTCCACGAGCCATCCCGGAACCCCAGGTTCATTAAGACCGTCTGGGGTGTTGGCTATAAGGTGGACTGACTGCCATGGAACCGAAAAAATTTCTCCGGCTAAAACTGAAAATGTTGCTCTTTGTGGTGGTGACTTCCATTGCGGTCTGGTGCATCTGCCTGCTCTTTTTGCAGTTTGTCATTGCCGGCCTGCTGGACAACGGCATCCGCCGCCTGTTCTACTGGCTGGCCCAAAACTGGAACGGTATGACGCTGTCCCAGGCGCAATCCGTCTATGCCACCTATATCACTGCCAATAAGCCGGTGATCCTGCCCCTGGGGCTGGTGGTGATTGTGCTTATCAACTGTTATCTGTCCCTTGACCTGTTTGCCCGCTATCTGAATATGATCTCCTCTGCGGCTCACCAGCTGTTTGGGGAATCCGAAACGCCCATCAAGCTGCCCGCTGAGCTGGCTCCCATCCAGGCGGATCTGAACGGCATTCAACGGGCCATTGCCGCCCAGCGCAAGCTGACCCAAACCAGCGAGCAGCGCAAGAGCGATCTCATCGCTTACCTGGCCCACGATTTAAAGACCCCCCTGACCAGTGTTCTGGGCTACCTGGAGCTGCTTGACGCCGGAACAGCGGGCCAAATACACCGGTATCGCCCTGGAAAAGACCCAGAGGCTGGAAAAGCTGCTGGGGGAATTCTTCAATATCACCCAGATGGAGCTGTCCGGCCCTGGCAAGGAGCGGATAGAGGTCCGGTTGGATCTGCTGCTCTATCAGCTGATCGAGGCGTTTTACCCCCTGCTGGAGGAAAAGAGGCTGGAATGTGAGCCAGATATCCAGGGTAGCTTT
>CAYLVH010000031.1:0-18189 GCA_964387095.1 uncultured Oscillospiraceae bacterium | reverse complement strand
GTTTTGAAAAAATTTCAAAATCAGGAAAACCCTGCCAGCGGACAGGGGGAGAGCCGCTGACAGGGCTTGGATTGATTTCCATGTTCAATAGTATCAAATCCAGGGGGTGCTTCCAGAACCACTCCAGCAGCTCCTCCAGGCTTTCATAGGAATCGTTTTTGGAACAGCTGATTTGATACCATAGGCCGTCATACTGGAAGGTCAGGGTTTTGTTCTGATCCTCCCCGCCCTGAGCAGTAATTTCGATCCCGTCCCGCTCTGTTACCGTCACCGGTTCTTCTGTTTCGTCAAGCCGGATTGCATCCGCTCACACATAGACAGACAGGGAACGATACTCATCGGAACGGCTTCCCCGCTTGCACCAGTTGATCTCAACAGAGATGATTTCCCCCTAAGATGTATAAACGGCGGTGCAAAACATGGTGGGATATTCCTCCATGGGTGGAATGCCCTATTCCGCCTCTGGCTGCGCCCGCTGGGTGCCAAAGCTGCGTTCCGGTTGTACTTCATCCGCCGGCACCAGACCCGGAGATACATACACCCCTGTCTCTGAATCATTTGCTGCTTCGCTGGCGGTCTCCGGCGATTCGGAGGGGGGGACTGTCAGCCGGTGGTTATACACCAGGATCCCCCCACCAAGAATAATGCAGAGGAGACAAAGAATCAAAATACCCCTGCGCAGAGCTTTCATATGTCATTCCTCCTTACTTTATCATTTTATAGCCCTATAACTTCTGTGTTTTCCACGCCGCTTACCTTCTGTCATGCATGGAGTCCCTCGATTTATATAGACTGAAAAACGGCGTAGGTTCCGGAGTAAATTCAAATTTTTGTTTCTTGTATTATATCCTCTCTTTTCAGCAAGTTCCAGACCTGTAGGCTTCGCCTGGTATATGACAGAATGAAAACGGGGAAACTTACATAAACTTTACCAGGATTTAGCATCGCTATGGTGGAGCAGAATCAGCCGTCAGAGTAGAATGAATACCATCTAGACATGACCAATGAAATGAGGATGTGAGAAATGAAGAATCAGGTCTATGCCAATCGAGAGCTGTCTTGGATACAATTCAACGAACGTGTGCTGGAGGAGGCGGTCAGAGAGCGGGTGCCTCTATGCGAACGACGGTCCTTTTTGTCCATATGCCAGAGCAACCTGGATGAATTTTTTATGGTGCGGGTTGGCTCCCTGGTGGATCAAATGACCCTGGACGAGGAGCTTCGGGAGAATAAAACAAATCTGTCGGCCCGGGAGCAGCTGGCGGCCATTATGGAGAATGTTCGCCGGCTCAACAGCCGGAAGGAAGATATCTATGCAGAACTCATGGGTAAAATGGAGGAGAATCAGATTCGGCTGGTGGACTTCCATAAGCTCACAGTGGAGCAAAGTGAGGAGCTGGAGCACTACTTTGATCAGAAAATTGCACTGCTTCTCTCTCTGGCGATTGTGGGAAAGCGGCAGCCCTTCCCATTTCTTCGGAACAGCGAGATCTATGCCGTGGCTGCCCTTCGAAAGAAGCCTGGAAAGAACGGGAAGAGCGGAGGAATCAAGATGGGTATCATCTCCTGCTGGGCGAATGTGATTTCCCGGCTGATCCCGGTTCCTGCGGAGCCAGGGACCTACATGCTGGCGGAGGAGCTGATTCTTCACTGTATCGACCGGGTATTTCGGAACTACACGGTGGTGGCAAAGTCCCTGATCCGGCTGACCCGGAATGCGGATATTGACGCAGATGCCCTCTATGATGAGGATTGGGACTATCGGGAGTTCATGGCAAAGCTGATCAAGCAGAGAAGGCGGCTGACGCCGGTTCGGATGGAGATGTCCCGGGAGTTGGGCACTGAGCTTGTTGAGCGCCTCTGCCGGGAGCTGGATGTGGACCGCAATGCGGTGTTCCGATCTTCCATCCCCCTGGATCTATCCTTTCTGTACCAGTTCCAGGATCTTCTCAGGGGGAGAGAGTGGCTGTTCTATCCCCGGCGAGTGCCCCAGAAGGCCACACAATTTCACGGAGACCGGCCAATCTTGGAGCAGGTCAGGGAGGGGGATAAGCTGCTGGCCTACCCCTATGACAGCATGCAGCCCTTTATAAGGATGCTCCGGGAGGCGGCCAGTGATGACGAAGTGATTTCCATCCGCATGACCTTGTATCGGATGGCCAAACATAGCCAGGTTGTGGAGTCGTTGATCGAAGCGGCGGAAAACGGCAAGGATGTGCAGGTGCTGGTGGAGCTGAAAGCGCGATTTGACGAGGAGAACAACATTGAGTGGTCACGGCGGCTGGAAAATGCAGGCTGTCAGGTGATCTACGGCTTGAATGGCTATAAGGTTCACTCCAAGCTGTGCCTGATTACCCGGCGGACGGCTGGTGAGCCGGAGTACTTCACACAAATTGGAACTGGAAATTATAATGAAAAGACAGCCCGGCAATACACGGATTTCGTCCTCCTGACCCATGCGCCGGAAATCGGAGCAAATGCCGCCGAGGTTTTCCAAGCCCTGGCGCTGGGGGAGACTGTCGCGGAGAGCCGCCGTCTGTTGGTGGCGCCCCAGTGTCTTCAAAACCGGATTATTCACCTGATTGACGCGGAAATCGCACATGCCCGGCAGGGAGAGGCGGCGTACATCGGGATCAAAATCAACTCGCTCACTGATAAAAGAATCATGGATCGTTTTATAGCCGCGTCCTGTGCCGGAGTAAAGATTGACCTGGTGGTGCGGGGGATCTGCTGCCTGATCCCAGGGATTCCTGGCAAAACGGAGAATATTCGGGTTATCAGCATTGTGGGACGATTCTTGGAGCATTCCAGAATCTACCTGTTTGGCCCTCCGGAACGGGAAAAAATCTACATCTCCTCGGCAGATTTTATGACCCGCAATACCCTGAGGCGGGTGGAGGTGGCTGCCCCGGTGGATGCGCCGGATCTTCGCCAGCAGATACGCTATATGTTTCATACCATGCTTCAGGATAATCAACAGGCCTGGGAATTGCAGGCAGATGGAACCTATTGCAGGGTGAAGGATACAGGGCCACCCATCAATTCCCAGGAGCACTTCTTCCGGCTGGTCTATGAAAGGGCGGGACAGCCGCTCCCAAAAGCTGCGGAGAGACCGAAAAATTCCATGAAGACATGACGCTACAAAGGAAAGGACAAAAGAATGAAATATGCAATCATCGATATCGGCTCCAATACCATCCGGCTGTGTGTCAGCGAAGTGGAGGGGAGGAACCGGCAGGAGCTGTTCCACAGCAAGATTGTGGCGGGGCTTGCCAGCTATGTGGAAAACGGTGTATTGACAAAAGAGGGGATTCAGCGGGCCGGTGACGCGCTGACGGAATTTCAGCAGCTACTGTCCCACCTGGAAATCGATCAAACTGCGGTTTTTGCCACGGCGTCCCTGCGCAATATCAGCAACACCGATGATGCCATTGTGAAAATCCAGAAAAAAACGGGCCTCACCATTGATTTGCTATCTGGAAGTGAGGAAGCGGTCATGGGGTATTATGGAATCCGGGGAAGCGTCCGTGCTGAGGAGGGGATTTTGCTGGATATTGGCGGCGGCAGTACGGAGGTCACGTATTTTACAGCGGACGGCCCCCATCAGTGCCGCAGCTTTTCCCTTGGTTCCCTGAATCTTTATTCCCGCTGTGTAAAGGAGGGGGTGCTGCCCACCCAAGAGGAGCGGAAGAAGATGAAGCGGCTGATCGCCCGGATTTTTGATGGGGAAGAACTGCAAGGGTTTGCCCGAAGTGAGCAGCTTTGTGCCGTTGGCGGCAGCGCCCGGGCTATCTTAAAGCTGGCCAATGTAGCCTTTGCCCTTGACCCGGAGAATTCCGGCTTGCCACTGGAGCGGCTCAAGGAGCTGCGGAAACGGCTTTGCAAGCAGGACCGTCAAAGCATTGACCTGATTTTGAAACACTGCCCGGATCGCGTCCACACGGTTATTCCGGGACTGTTGATTCTTGAGAGTCTTGCAAAGCGCCTGGGCGCGGTTTCCATTGAGGTGAGCCGTAACGGCGTCCGGGAGGGATATCTATGGCATAAACTGCTGAAACTGGAATAGGGATGGATGCAATACTGGACTGAAGAACGTTGTCCGAATCGTGAAAGCGGGCTGGGCAAAATTCAAATTTCATTGTATCAATTGAATGGCCTGTGAAATGTCAGCATTTCACAGGCCATCAGCCTGTCGAAAAACCCGGTTATACATCAAACATAAACCGGGTTTTTCGCATAGATCGGCAAGATAAAGAGGAAGGCAAAGGAAGAAACCGTCTCCTTCCAGCGCCATTGGGCCGGTTTTTTGAGGTTCATGGCAGCAAATTTAAGCTTCACCCGGTTTGTCACCTGGGCCAAGCCTCTGTACTGTGTATAACGCATGGCGTGTTTTTCCTTCGCGTCGGCAAAGACTCGTTCAATGGTCTCTTTCCGCCGTTTGTAGAGCTTCCGGTATTTGGGGGTATAGCGGGTGTCGTCTGCTAACTCTTCGTAGTCTTTCCAGATGTGCCGCTGCACCGTTTTGGCACAGTCTTTGGAGTGTGTACACAATTCTCTGGTGGGACAGGCGGCGCAGATTTTCGGATCGCTTTTGTACTTCCGGTATCCCTCACGGTTGGTGGTCCGGTATGTCAGCACCTGGTACTCCGGACAGATCACACAGTCGTAATACTCATCATATACGTACTTCCACCACTCGTGGCCGCCCTTCCTGGTCTGAGGCCGCTTGTAAGCGGTGGACAACACACGGCCATCTTCAAATACTTTTTTGCAGATATGCGGGGTCTTGTAGGCGGAATCGGCAATAATGCTCTCCACATACTTTTCCGCCTTATGCACCACAAAGGCGTCGGCGTCGATGGGGATGCCCTTTGCATCCATCTGCCGGATGCTCCAGATGTAGAGCAGGTCCAGCGCGGGCATGAGCCGGGCGCCCTCCATCGTGAGAACATAGGAGATGGTGGGAGGGAAGGTGTCGCCGTTGACTATCCGCTGCACCAGGCCGTCCTCAATGAGTTCCTTGAGCTGCTGGCTGAGTACCTTTTCCGAGATGGGCAGCACCTTCAAAGTCTGATTAAAGTGGATCTTGCCGAAGGTGTACATCTCGTGGAGAATGGTCATCTTCCACTTGCCGCCGATACAGTGCAGAGCATAGTGGTATGGGTTGGTGGGTTCCTGAAAGGTTCCCCGTGCCATTGCGTTCCCTCCTTCAAAACGAAACAGGTGCTAGGCGGTGCGCCTGTTCTCTCTTTCAAATATGCGGCCTGCACCGGCGTCCCCCGGTGGCGGGTGGGTGGCATACCTGAGTATATCCCTATCAACGCAACTTTGCCCCGTTTCAGCGGCGCCGGCCTCGGGATAGGGTAGGGTGAGGTACTGAAAAAAATAACCGCATTCTATTATATTGGAATTGGAATATATCAGTAAATACAAGTGGATGCCAGGTTTGTGTAACAAAATCGTTGGCAAGGGGGCTGGAACCAAAATCAGAGCCAGTAGAAAGTGTTGTTCAAGTTGAGTGGTCTCGGCGTGAGCCAGCCCAAATGCCCCGCCCATCGGCTGTCAGATATACCCCAGGAAAGACAGCGGAGCACATTCCAGGAAAAACTTCACGGCGGGCTGGAGATTGTCAGCATACAGCGTGTGGGGTGGCAGATACGCCTCCTTGCCCCTCTTGTTGGCTTGCCTGACGGATATTGGCCCCGTCACTGTGAGTAAGCTGGAGGGATCCCGCTGCCGGGCGAGTGTCCGGTCTGCTGTAGCAGCTCGCGGATTTTCTCTCGACGGGCATTCTCTTCCGGAGTACGATTCTTTCTAGTCATAGTAAAGCCTCCAATGTGGTGCTCCTATTCTACGCCTCTTTGGAGGTTTACACAAATTTGGGGATAGTCTCACTATAAACCGGTAAAGCTGACTGTTTTTAAAGCCAACTTGACAGAATAGAAAATGTGCATAAAATATGTGTTGTAGAGACTTTTAAGATCTCCTGTATTACCTTCCTATTAGAGATTGCAACAGAAAGCACCCGCCCCGGGCACATGCCTGGGGCGGAATTTTTTTATCCCAGAAACCGCTGAAAACCGGTGCCCTTACCGATTAAAAAGAGAAGGCGTCGGAATGCATATTGACAGCCAGCGGAAAAGGAAATATACTGTGAATGGGATCTTCTGACATAGCTTCGGCGAGGGTCTGCCAAGGGCTGCAATCTGGACGCACAGGGACGCAAGTGAAGCTTGGCAAGCGACGAAATGAGGGCTGAATATGAATAAGAGAGAGGATAACCAGGGCTTTGGCGCTTGGATGCGGAAAAACTGGCACGACTTACGGGAGTGGATTTCCGGGATCAAACTGTGGCAGTGGGTCATATTGGGGACGGTAATTGCCGTTCTAATTGCGCTCTGTGTCCGGATTTTGCCCTGGTTGGGGAGCTGGGAGCAAGGGGATCAGTCTGGCTTTTGGGACGGGCTGGAGCGCTTTGGAAACCTGACCGGGCTGATCACCGTGGTCTTCGCCATTCTTGGTTTCTTGAACACCAAGCGCATCTTGGACTATCGCACCAGCGACTACCGGACGGTGGAGGAGGAGCAGTCCAACGAGGCCTTTGACCTGTTCGTCCGGGTGTCGGCGAAGGCCACCGACACTGCCAGCATGGAGGATTTTTTGAGACACTGCAACGACTGCTGCCCGGAGAAGAGCCGCGTCTGGCCCCGGGCCTGGCGGGACGGCCAGGAGATCCACCTGGCCAGTCTCTTCAAGGACAACAACGCGAGGGGGTTTCAGAGTAGCTTTCACCAGGAGCTCTTTGAGACCTTTGGCGGGGACGGCGAACGGGCCAAGCAGCGATTTGTGGAACTGCTCAGGCCGGTGGTGATCCGGTATGGCTCGGAGGCCATTCTGGGGCGAGGCACCCCGGCGGTGTATTTCCTGGAGGGCGTGTCCGACCCTGGGGCGGAGCGGCTGGTGGCCGGGGAGCGCATTGTGGAGATCTACTTTCCCATGGATCTGCCGGCTCGGGACTCGGAGCGGCGGCGGGCTTTCCTGGCCTATTTCGCCGCGGTGATGCAGCTGCTGTTCAAATACTTCCACAACGCCCGGCTGTGCTATCAGGGGCCCACGACGCTGCCCTGCATCATCGGCTCCATCACCGACAACGCGCATGTCCTGGAGAGCTACCAGTACGACCTGCGCAGCAAGAGCTATTACCTGGTGGGCAGCAGCGACCATAAGGCCCTGATCGCCGGCTTCCTGGACGCCATTCGATAAGGAGGAATCTCGAGTGCTGATCAACTTCACTAATCACCCCTCGGAGCGCTGGAGCGAGGAGCAGCGCGCCGCGGCCCTGCAATATGGCGAGATCGTGGATCTGCCTTTCCCGACGGTGCCCGAGGACTGGGACGAATGCCGGGTGGCCGCGTTGGCGGAAGATTGCGCCGAACGGATTGCCGCCTTTCAGCCCCGGGCGGTGGTCTGCCAGGGGGAGTTTACGCTGACGGTGGCGGTGACAGCGTTGCTACTGTCCAAGGGCATCCAGGTTCTGGCAGCCTGCAGCCGCCGGTGCATCCTGGAGGAGCGGCAGGAGGACGGCGCCACGGTTAAACAGGCCGTGTTCCGTTTCGCACGGTTTCGGCCCTATGTTCTGCCCACTGCCCGGTAAGGGCGGCGCAGCAGTAGAAGAAGAAAAAAAGCTCCGATACAGGGGGAAAACACCTGCAGTCCGGAACTTTTTTGCATACAGAGAGAGGGACTTTTGGAAAGTCTTGCAGTTTTTGGTCTGTGTTGGGCCGGCTAAGAGCCAGGGGCACCGGCAGCCAATGGGCTCCGATTTTTTAATTTTCCATGCACTGAAATCCTGGCGGCGCGTTTGATTATATCCTGCGGACGGCAAATCCCTGCGGGGGCAAAACGCCATGGCGCACCTGGCGCGCCCTCTTTTTCGCAGCAAGCCCCGGACAAGGAGGAAGATCTGGGAAGAGCGAGGGTTGACTGCGGCGAACATTGACATTTTTGTTGCCTTTCGTTATAATCGTTATAATAGTAATTGCCATGAATTGGTGAAAAACACGATAATAGGTCGCCTTATGGAGCATCAAAAAAGTTTTTTACGCGGATAATGCAATACCAATTCGTCAATTTCTGCCTGCGTCCGGCCTGCAGGCACTTCTGCGCTATTCGTCGGGCCGAGCCAAAGACCTATGCCGAGGTGTTGGAGGACGCGCCGGAGACCAAGAGGGACAAACCGTTGAAATTGCCCAAGGAGGCCAGAGTCAACGCAACTTATCTTGAAAAATATGAGCTGAGGGACAAAGCATACCACACCATCTATGATAAGTGTAGGTCACTGGCGAAGAAATACGCAAAGCTCAAAGAACAGCCCTGATCCGGTTGGGGGCGGGAATGGAGGAGAATGCTTATGGCACGATATTTAATCATCCTAGAGGTCTCTCAAAAGCAGACCTACATCTTTGGCAGCCGGAAACTGCGGGACAACATCGAGCGCTCCGCCGAGATCCGGTATGTGACCAGCCCGGAATTCTTTGCGCTGGTCTGCCCGGAGCGCTATTCAGAGGAAAATATGGTGTACTCCGGCGGCGGGCACACGATTTTGCAGTTTGACGATTTGGAGACCGCCCGATACTTTGCCCGGCAGCTGACAGAGTGCGTACTGGAGGACTTTCCGGCCATGGAGCTGTTCGTCAAGATCTGGCCCTATGAGGATTCCAAGACCCCGGGCCAGAATCTGAACGCCCTGGCCGCCGACCTGGAAACCAAGAAGGCCCGGCGGGCGACCTCCTTCCACCGCAAGGCCTTTGGGGTGGAGCATCCGAAGCAGCCCGCGCTTCAGCGCTCCCGGAAGTATCAGATCCCCCAGTTAAAGGTCAAGACTCCGGAGGGCTGGACCCTGACCGCCGACGGCGAGGTGCTGGCTGGGGCGGACAATTTCCTGGCCGTGGTCCATCTGGATGGCAACGCTATGGGCAAGCGGGTACAGGGGATTTATGACCAATGCAAAGATAACTGGGAGAGCTGCGTCAAGCGATTACAGCAGTTCAGCCAAGGCATCGACGACGACTTTGCCGCTGCCTACGACGCCATGACCGAGGATCTGGTCAAAGCGCTGGAGGCAGCCCACTACGAGGCGGCGGAGCCGGACGGGAAGAAGATCCTGCCGGTGCGCAAGGTGGTGGGGGCCGGCGACGACGTCTGCTTCATTACCGCCGGCAGCCTAGGGCTGGAGTGCGCGGTCAGCTTTCTACACCATTTGGCGCAGCTGAAAAATCAGACGGATGGTTCCGGCTATGCCGCCTGTGCCGGGGTGGTGCTGATCCACAAGAAGTATTCTTTCCGGCAGGCCTATGACCTGTCCGAAGCGCTGTGCTCCAACGCCAAGAAATTTGGCGCCAGGCTGGCCGGGGACGGCAGCATCTGTGCCATTGACTGGCATATCGAGTTCGGCCAGCTCAAGGGCTCCCTGTCCCAAATCCGGGCCGGCTACCAGACCGAGGACGGCGGCCGGATGGAGCTGCGGCCCCTGGTGGTGCTGTCCGGCCATGCAAAGAACTATCCGCTGGCGCGCAGCTATGATTTCTTTGCCGGCGTGTCCCGGGCCCTGGCCGACGGGAGGGAAGGACTGGCCCGAAGCAAGATGAAGCAGCTCCGCAACGCCTTCCGCATGGGGGAACTGGAGACCCAACTGGCCCTGCGCCAGACAGAGACAGAGAACCTGCTGTGGCTGGGTGTGGAACAACGCTTTCCGGACTTTGCCCGGCGGCTTCTGCAGGGGGAAACCCTGCGGACGGCCTTTGTCACCGACCCCTCCGACCCGGAGCGGGAGGAGCGGCGCTGTCTCTATTTTGATGCCATCGAGATGGCCGACCACCTGATACTCTGGAGGGAGGGGATGTTATGAATTTGGTCTGTTTAAGAATCCGCATGGAGCTGTGCTCCGACGCCATTTTCGGCTCCGGCAACAGTGTTCCCGGCGGGGAGGACGTCGCCCTGCGGCTGGATGGGGAGGGCAATCCCTTCCTGCCAGGCTCCACTTTGAAGGGACTGCTGCGGGAGAGCATGGCCAATTACCTCTGTTGGACGGGCCGTGATACCGGAATTCTGAACGAACTGTTCGGCGAGGAGGGCTGGAACGGGGGCGAAAATTCCCCGGATTTGACCGGCGGTAGGGCGGATGACTCCGCCCGGGGCAGGCGGCTGATCTTTGGCGATCTGCGGCTGGCCGGGGATCCATCGGACTGGGCCGGCACCCGGAGCTTTACGGCACTGGAGGACAATATCGTAAAGTCTAAGATGCTACGCACAGCGACCTGCCTGCGCAAGGGCCTGGAATTCCGGGGGGAGCTGCTTTGCGATAAAGGAGACGTGGAACTAGTGCAAAGTGCCTGTGCCGGGCTGAAGTGGGCCGGGCTGCTGCGCCATCGGGGGTTTGGCCGCATCCGGGTGACGGCAGAGCAAACCGGCCACCTGCGCCACAAACCGGCGGTGGAGCAGACAAATTGCATCCGCTACCGGTTGGAACTGGCCACCCCCATGACCGTCCCCCGGTTTAGCCGCAGCACGGGCGACTGGAGCACTCTGAACTATATTGACACAAAAAAATATCTACCCGGCTCCGCCGTCCGGGGACTGATCGTCTCCACCTTGGCTCGGGAGCGACCGGAGTGGTTTCTCTGCCATAAGTCTCAGCTGCTGGGGAACGGCGTCCGGTTCCTCAACGCCCTGCCGGTCAGCGGGGAACAGGCGACTATTCCCACCCCGATGGGCTTTTATGAGGACAAGGGCAATACCCGCTTCTATAGTGTGCTGATGCAGGATGTCTATCCCGGGGACAAGCGGGCGAGCATCGGGGCCTTCTGCACCATTGACGGTGATCTGCGCATGACGGGCTACACACCCAAGACCGCCGTCTCCTTGCGGATTCGGCGGGGCAATTCTCCAGAGGAGAAACAGATATTTGCCGCCAATTCCATCGCTGCGGGCACGGTATTGGAAGGTTTTATTCAATTGGATGACCCGTCCCTGGCCCCGGACATCGCTGCCGCCTTTTACGACTGGGCTTGGCTGGGAGCGGACAAGTACGCCGGGAACGGCCTGTGCCGGGTGGCCTGTGTGGAACCGGCCCAAGGCCACTATGGAGAGCAGTACAGCTTCGGCCCGGGGGATACAGTGCCGGAGCAGCTCTATATGATGCTGCTCTCCCCAGCCTCCATGTCGCAAGACGGCGAGAGCGCCGGCATCAATGAGGAGGGGTTGGCTGACCTGTTGGAGCTTCCCCAGCCTACCGATGGGATGAAACGGCTGACCGTTGACCGCTGTGTCACCTCGGTGACCGAGCATGTGAGCTACAACAGCACTTGGGGCTGCGCCTCTGCCACGGAAGTGATGTATGAGGCGGGCAGCGTATTCCGCCTGCGGTGCGCCTGCGCCCCCACATTGGAGGCCCTCTGGCGGCTGGAGAAAATGGGCATTGGCCTGCGACGGGGCGAGGGCTGTGGTCAGGTGCTGTTTTTAAAGGATTATGAGCGCTTCACCAAGTGCCAGGAAGAGCCGGCGGCGTTTCAGCCCGATCCGGAGGCGCTGGTCCGCCAGGCCCGGTGCCGGTGGCTGCTGGAACACCCGGTACCCGGCGAAATGTCCAAGAGCCAACTGGGTAGCGTCCAGGTACTGTGTGAGCGGGCCATGGCCCTGGGGGGAGACCTGAGCGGCCTGAAGGAATATTTTACCCACAACCTAACCGAGCGAGGTGCCCGGCACGGGGCCCGGTTCGAGGGGTTTCAGCGGCAGTTTGAGCGGCTGATACAAACTCCTCTGGCAGAGACCCTGTGTGTGGCAAACTGCCCGGACGGAGTGGTGGAACGGTTGAAACTGATTTGTGACTGGCTGGACCTGAGCCGGAAGGAGGCGGGATGATGAAGGCTGCGTTTACCTATGCCCTGCGCTACTGGGTGGATGTCACCTGCGAGAGTCCGTTGCGCACCGGCGGCGCGGAACGGGACGCCCAACAGGTGCTGCGCCGCTGGGACGGGACGCCCTTTTTACAGGGCACCTCCCTGGCCGGCGCTCTGCGGGACTGGCGGGAGGACAATGTCCTGTTCGGCTCCCAGGAACAGGAGGGTGCGCTCACCGTCTCCGATCTGGAGTTTGCGCCGGAGGCAGCCCAGGGTACTCGCCCCCGGCTGCGTGTCGATGGCAAAACCGGCACCGGGGCGGAGGGGGGCAAGTTCGACGTGTCTGCATTGCTGTCCGGTACCACCGGCTCCTTTGAACTGGTCTGGCAGGGCAACATCCCAACGGAAGAGGCAACCCCTGTCATCGAACCCTATCTGGCGGCCCTTCACAATGGCGACATCCTGCTGGGGGCTCAGAAGTCCAACGGCTTTGGGCGGGTCCATCTGTCCGTGAAACGGCGGCGGTATGATATGAGCAGACCGGAGGATTTCAAGGCATGGCTGGAGGATGCCCCCGGGGACGAGACCGTCGATCTGAGCCAGGCAACGTCTGAGCAGGTTGTATTCCGGGTCACAGCCAGTCTGCACCAGCTCCTGGTTAAGACGGCCGGGGCCGAGGGCGTGGGAGAGAAAGGGGTGGACGCGCTCCCTATGATAGAGAACGGGAGTCTGCTGCTGCCCGGCTCCTCCATCAAGGGCGCCCTGCGCGCGCAGATGGAGAAGATTGCCCCCTTCTGTTTGGGAGATGCAGCCGCTGGTCTGGTGGAAGATTTTTTGGGCCGCCCCAGTACCCAGGACAGGGACGGAAAGAAGGACAACGGCATTGCCGGCAAGGCCTGCTTCTCTGATGCGGTCTTTGGCAGTGTAGAGAACCTCAAAAAGATTCCCAAGGTCACTCGGATTCATATCAATCGGCTGACCGGAGGCGTGCTGCGGGGGGCACTGTTTACCGAAAAGCCGGTGACAGACGAGGTGAAATGGACCATCACTGCCCCCGTAAAGAAAGCGGCCGGCTGTGCTTTACTGCTCTTCGCTCTGCGGGATTTGGGGCTAGGGCTGTTCTCCCTGGGCAGCGGCGGCTCCATCGGCCATGGCCGGGCGGATTGGGTGAAGGTGGAGATCACCGTCCCCGGAAAAGAAACCGTTACGCTGGTCAGCGAGCCCGAGTCCGTGACCTTGCAGGATCCGGAGAACGTGGTGTCTGGCTGGCTGGATGCGTGTAAGGAGGTGCAGCTATGAAGCGCACCCATTTCAGTGCAGAAGAGGCGCTGACCTATCTGGAGGCGAACCAGGAGCGGTTTCCTCTTCAAATGGTGACCCGTCTCAGCGCGGTGGAGCTGGGGGCGACGGTGTTTCCTGTGGACCTGTCCGAGGTCACAGAGGCCCGGTATTTCGGTCCCGAGGGTGAACTGCGGTTCTTTGACGACGGCGGTTTGGCCGCCGTCCTGGTGGAGGATGAGCCAGGGGATGTGTACATCGACCGGACCGCAAACCTGCTCCCTAAGTTTGGCAAGCGCCTGACAAAGCGCCAGTATGTCGCCTTTGATTGGGACGGACAGGGATATATCCGGATAATCCGGCTGTTGGACTGGGAAGGAGGAAACGATCATGCGGGAGAATGAGGTGCACGGGCCCTATAACTTTGTCTCCATCCCAAATAGAGTGCTGTGCCGCTATGCGGACCTGAAGGATGTGCCCCGGCAGGACCGTTGGGACCCCGCACTCTGCTCCGGGGAGATCAAGGTCACCCTGACGGCGGATACCCCGGTGTTCATCTCCAATGGGGACCGGAAGCAGCCCGACTTCTTCCAGGGTGCCGACGGAAGCTATCAAATTCCCGGCTCTAGCCTGCGGGGCTTGATAAGGGAAAACATGCAGATTTTGGGCCTGGGGCTGGTGCGCCCGGGGGTGGATTTTGGAGATGTGACCCTATACTACCGGGCGCTGGCCGACGCGAAGGACTCCCTGAAGGGCAAGCTGAAGGAGCGCTATCAAAACGCCCTGGGTATCTCCAAGCAAAAGGATGGGACCGACAGCCCCCCCAGCCAAGTGCTGGCCGGCTATCTGCATCATGAGAAGTCCGACGCCCCCGGAAAGACCGGCTATTACATCCTTCCAGCCAAGGCGGCGATGGTGCCTATTCCGCGGAGGGTCAAGTGCAAGGATAAGAAGACAGGTAGATCGTACGATGTGGACAATCCCACAGTCGCCCCCTGGCTACGGCAGAGCCCCTTTGCGGAGCAAATCTATTACTGGTATGAGAAGGATGAGGAGGATGAGGAAGGCAAATGGCGGCTGACCGGGGAGAGGCCCGAGAGGGCTGGGGTCCAGAGTGGCTACCTGCTGAGTCCCGGGCCGATGCCGGGCCAAAATTACCTCTATTTGTTTCCCGAAGAGGACGTTTCCGCCGATCGGATTGAGATCAGCCGGGAGGATCAGCTCTCCTATCAGGAGGACTATGAGGCCCGAAAAAACAGCCTGGGGGGCACAGAGCGGGGGGTGTCCACCGAGGAGAAGGAACGCAGGAAGCGGTTTTGGGCGCTGCCTGGGGTGGGTACTTGCAAGCCGGTGTTCTATTGCGTCAGCGGCGGCGCCATCAGCTTCAGTCCCTCCTCCTACTATCTGCGCGTCACCTACGACCGCCCTCTGCGCAGCGGACTGCCCGAGGCGCATTTACAGCATCAGGCGGAGATCTTCCTGGATTACCCCAATGCCATTCTGGGCTTTACAGAGCCCCATTCCAGTCTGCGCTCCCGTGTCAGCTTCGGGGATCTGGCTGTCAACAAGAAGGAGAAGGTAGACCATGCCCCTGCCCCCGACGTGGTGTTGGGAGAGCCCAAGCTGAGCTTTTTCCCGGCCTATGTCCGGGAGGGGAAGGACTACAATCAGCCAGACTTCCGGTTTCGGGGCTATAAGCAGTACTGGCTCCACGAACCGGTGGAGCAGGAGGTGGGGAGCAATACCCGGGTGCAGAGCGCCCTGCGGCCACTGGCGAAGGGCGCCAGCTTTACCGGCACCATCCGTTATCAGAATCTGTACCCGGATGAGCTGGGACTGTTGCTCTGGTGCCTGCGGCTGGAGGAGGGCTGTTATCAGTCCATCGGCATGGGAAAGCCCTATGGCTACGGCCGCATGAAGCTAAGGATTGACAGCCTGCGGGAGTATCAACCGGAGTCTCTCTATTTGGCGATGACGCCGGGGCAGAACTTTTTTAAGCCGGTGGAACCGAAACAGCTCGAGGAGCGGGTCACTGGGCTGATCCAATGCTATCAGACCTCGGAATGGGTCAAGGGGAGCGGCGAGACGGGCTCCATTGGGGATATGCCCCACATTCGGGAGTTTTTCACCATCCGCAGCGTCATCGCGGTCAATCAGCCGATGCTGTCCTACATGCGTATCTCCAAAAAGTATAATGAATATCAAAACGTAGCGTTTCCACTGGGGTCCATTGGGGAGCTTCAGGAGGAAATGCAAACCCCTGGGCAGGCGCCGTCTCCCGGGACGAGGACGGAACGAGGTGCGCAAACGCCAAGGACTCAGCACAGGCAGAACACCAGCTCTGGACAGCAAGGTGGTCAATGGAAGGTCGGAACAGTGCTGACCGGTACGACCAAGGGGTTTACGGACGCGCTGGTCTTTATCAAAATTTCAGGACAGCGGGATCAGCGGGTCTACTTCAAGAACGTGCCCGAAGGCAGCTACGGGGGGCTGGAAGAACTGCTTGGATACAACCGACAGGTCACGATTCGGCTAGAGCGTATTGATCCGAACAAAGGACCCCAATGGGTCATTGATCGGCTTTAACTGCCCTTGGCACCCGCTCAAAGCGGCAAAAAGCCGCCGGACCGGCACAGGAGACGCCTGACCGGCCCGGCGGTGGAGAACCGGCTCCCTTGGTTTGGGATCACCGGAAAATTTTGCGGATCGCATAGTCCAACTCGAATGCCTCTCCCGCCTTTCGGTCTGGAAGCCAGTGGGCGCGGCCGGACGTTGCGGTAGTTTGCCGGCAGCGCACGCTTTTTAGCCTGTCTTTTGAAATAATCGAGGTAAAATTGAAAAATTCAGTAAAAAGAAGGACTCCACGACCGAAAAACCATCCGGGTCATGGAGTCCTGCGAATCTTATCAAATTGTATGCGTCCCAGTCACAGGTATGAGACTGTGCTGGAGGCCGTACGCTCTGCCTCCGCTTGCTCTAGATGCTCCAGCGCCTGTAGCAGGGCCTGCCTCAGTTCTGCCGCGCTGATATTGTCAATGTCCGTGTAGCCCAGGCCCTTTAAATAATCCAGCGTCTCCCGCTGGCAGTCCTGGCTTTCGTTGTTGGCGTGGTTGGTCATGTTGCGCAGAAATTTGATGTAGACATAGTCTGCGACCACCGCCTTGGCTCTGTCCAGGGGGCAGGCGATGGTGTAGCCGGAGTCGTCCAGGTAGCGTTCCAGGTTTCGGATGACCTCCAAGTATGTATTGCCGCTCCCGCCGCCCTCCTGCGGGCGTTCATCTGTGGGTTCCCCAAACAGCTCCGCGATCAGCTCGGGGCCAAAAACCTGGAAGTCGTTGACCATTTTCAGCGGGGACTTGTACTTCGAACGGTTGATGCGTTCCACCAGGGCGTCGGAATAGAAACAGGGTGCCCAGCGCCCCTCCCAGTGGTTTGTCCTAATGCAGGGTTCCGCCGCCTGCACCAGCTCCACCACCCGCCGGATCGCGGGCTTGAGTTCCTGCGGCACATCTCGGGGCAGGCAGTCCAAGAGCGCCGCGTTTTTAATCTCCTGTCCGTGGGTCTGGATGTATTGCCGGAAGGCGCCGTATCGCCCTGTGACCGTATTCGATTTTTGCTTGGGCAGGTGCAGAAAGCTGCGAAGAAAATAGGCCAGCTCTTTGCGTTCATAGGGCTGTTGAGGCGGGTCTGGAGGCTTTACAACGGGCTCATCCATGCAAATCAGGCCGCCCTGTTTGGGGTCCATCAGATAGGCGGGCATCTGTTCGGTGTACACCGTCAGTGCCTGCTGGAGCATTCCGTTTTCCACACACCAGCGGATCAGGGTGGGAGTGGTCATCCGCCCGTCCTTCCCGAATTTGGAACGGAACACCGGGAGCAGCTCCTCCAGCAGCGGGTCGGGTGACCCGTCCTGGTCCAGCCGCGCCAGGGCGGCGTTTAACCGGTTTACACATGCGTCGATTTGGCCGGCGCGGCAGAGGATGATGGCCTCAGACAGGCGCTCCATGGCGGTCAAGAGTTCTTCCACATCGGGCTCCAGGGGCCGGTTCCTGTAGTAGGCCCGCAGGGCCTGTACGCTGCCAAAGGCGGAGAGATTCTGCATCCCTTCTGCCAGCTCGAACATGGAGAAGAGTTGGGAGACCGAGGTGATCTCCCGGTTTTGGAAATTGCTGTAGACCGCCTCAGCCACGGGGACGCCGGTATAGGACAAAATCCGGCTCAGCAGCAGCAGGTACATCATCGCGTTGCGGAAGCCGCCGGTGGTCTCCAGCAGCAGCTCGTCTCCAGGGGCGATGTGCGCCAGAATCACTGGAAGGGCTTCCTGGGTGAAATCCTGTTCAGTCTGGAGTGAGATGGGGACAAAGACCGGTGGGGGCAGATGCCGCCGAGCGCAAAAGCTTATCAGCTCCGCTGTCAGATAGTTCCATGTATCCTGGGCCTCAGGGGTGACGATGCCAAGCAGCTCGGAGACGCCGGGATAGCAGGTCAGGAGGTATTTGGCCGGAGCCTCGTTGGTCTGGGCGCCGGAGACGGTATTATGATTTGGACAGCGATAGTCCAGCGCCGCCGCCCCCGGCCGGAGCGGGCTGACAAATAGAATAATCTTTTTTGCCACTGTAACGCCTCCCGCGTGTCTTGGATACTGTTATCCTACCATATTTCCAACCCTTTCACAACCTGATTTTCCATCTTTCTACAACAGAGCGGCGGCACGAAGCGAAAGATGCTTGGTTCTGCCGCCTGACCGTCACACATAGACACAAAAACAGGCCGCAAGGAGGGCCTTACCATGCAGTTTTACCTTTGCTTTTCCGTGGATCATCTGACATTACCTCTGGCCTACGGCTATCAGGTCCAGTCAATGCTCTATCGTCTCATGTACCCAGACCCGGCGTACAGCGCCCGGATTCACGACCACGGCCATTCCGATGGGGCGAGGTCCTTCAAGCTGTTCTGCTTTGGGCCGCTGGCCGGGGCGCACAGAATCGACAGGGAAAAAAAGGAGATCACATTT
>CAYLVH010000030.1:4788-18212 GCA_964387095.1 uncultured Oscillospiraceae bacterium | reverse complement strand
GAATATTTAAAGAGCACAACGTACAGACAAAAGAGTGGGCCTGCGGCGTTTTAAGCCGCAGGCCCGGTGCTTTTTCGAAGTTTTGTTGCCAACTTGAAAAAAATTTCTATTGGCAATTTAGGGAATGGTGTGCTATAATAAACCCGCTAGAAACGGAAGATATGCGTATAAGAACAGCAAGGGGACTGTCACAGCATGATGTGGGTTCCGAAGCTGTTTTTTTCTGCCCTATTCCGGATTATCCCGGATCCATTTTGCCGCATTGCGGAGCAGCTCTTTGGAATTTTCAAAGGTCAGCAGCTCCATGGCCCGCTCCGGGGACACCAGAAAGACCCCATCCACCTCGCTATACATAAGTTGAGGGATCTGATCCGTAAAATAGCCCACGAAGTAAGCATTGGTCTTGATGAAGTCCCCCGTGGGGTAGGACAGCACCTGGCGGAAGCCGGTGCGGAGGGTGGCGTGGATGCCGCATTCCTCGAGAATTTCCCGGAGCGCAGCCTGCTCTTCGGTTTCACCGGCCTCCAAATGGCCCTTGGGAAAGCCGATGTGGCCCATATGTTCCAATACCAGTAAGAAGCGCACTTGGCCATCCTGCCTGGTGTACAGGATGGCCCCTGCGGACACCGCCTGCATTACTTGGCCTCCGGATTGTCCTTGGATCCGCCGGTGAAATAGACGGCGTCAGCGGTGGCGATGGGCTTGTCCTCGTCCCGCTGCCAGGCCTTGCAGGTGATGTAAGCCATGGTTTTTCCGCAGCGGGTGCATTTCACACCCACATACAGGGGGAGCCCCACAAAGCCGGGGGCAACATAGTCCACCTTCATGGAGATGGTTGGCGTGATCTTCTCCCCGGCCATATAATAGATCAAAGCACCCATGGTGGTGTCCATCATGGAGGCGATGACGCCGCCGTGGACATTGCCTTCGGGATTTGCCAGCTTCCGCTGAGTCTCATAGACATAGGCCAGGGTGTTCTCTTTAAAATTGCAGCGGAGGAACTTCGGCGGGATATAGGCGGTGAAGGCGTCTGGCTGGCTGGTGGCCAGCAGTTCGGCAAAGTATTTCAGCGACTTCTCCATTCCCTCCTGGGATAAAAGTTCTTGAGAGCGGTATTCCATATCATTTAGTCCCCTTTATTGTGATTTCAAAGAATATTATATCAGAAGTACGGTAAATTGCAAAAGTAAATTGAAAAAATGCCGGGAGAATGACGAAACCTTGCAGAATCAACAAAATATTTGTGATATTTGACAAAAAACGAATAAAGACTCTATGCAAATAAAGACTCTATGCATAATTTCAAAAAAAGATTTGAAGTATGGCGGCGAAAGGACTACAATGTAGTAGAATCACTGTATCTATGGAGGGATTTACATGAAAGGTGAGACCCAAACCCGCAAGAACCTCAGCTCCGGGGCAAAACTGCTCTATGTTATGGTGGTTGTTTTTATTGTCTGTGGTGGCAACGGCATAGGCCTGCTGACCGCCGCCGTCATCTGGCGCAAAACCCGGAATTTGGCCCTGGCTATCAGCATGATGCTGGCAATTACCCTTCTGGCCTTCGGGTTTGCGGTCTTAGTGATTGTGATGTGCCACCGCGTTGCGGCTCAGAATCCCCCCGGGGAAATGGCTTCCGGGGCGGAGCCGGATCCTCAGGTTATATCCGAAGAGTGATCTTCGGTTATAATAGCCGCCCTATGGCGAAATATTAACTTAGCTACAAGCGCAACAAGTTCTGTGGCATTGGAAAGGAAGTGAGAATTTGTGAGCAATTTTTCAGAGATATTGTCTGAGGAATTGACAAGCCAACCGGTGTTTACGATCCCGATTTTTGGCGGCATAACGGTGGACGAGTCCTGTGTCGTCACCTGGATAATCATGGGGGTTATCGCCCTGGTCTGCTTCCTGGTAACCCGGAATTTGAAGGTTACCAATATCGGCAAGCGCCAGGCCGCAGTGGAATTTGCCGTTGTCAAGCTGGAGTCTCTGGTCGGCGGGATGGTTGGCGAGGCGGGCAAGGCTTATGTGCCTTACCTGGTGACCGTGCTGCTTTATCTTGCCCTGGCCAATATTGCCGGTGTTTTCGGCCTTAAGCCGCCCACCAAGGCGCTGAACGTCACCGTAGCACTGTCGGTTATGAGTATCGTGTTGGTACAGGTGGCGGGTGTCCGAGCCCGAGGTGCGGAAAAATGGCTGAAGTCCTACCTGAACCCCATCAATATTCTGGACTTAGTCACCCGTCCGTTGTCCCTGTGCATGCGTCTATTCGGTAATGTTCTGGGCGCCTTCGTCATTATGAAGATTCTGGAGGCTGTGGTGCCGGTCATTCTCCCGGCGATCTTTAGCCTGTATTTCGACTTCTTCGACGGCATCCTCCAGGCATATGTGTTTGTATTCCTGACAGGAATCTACATTAAAGAGGCTGTTGAAGTGGAGTAAGTAAAATCATTAAAATATATATATATCGAAAAGGAGATTCATTATTATGTTTGTTGCAATTGGTGCAGGTATTGCCGTTCTCTGCGGCGCTGGTGCAGGTATTGGTATCGGTATGGCAACCGCTCACGCCGTTGACGCCATTGCCCGTCAGCCTGAAGCCAGCGGCAAAATTCAAACCTCCCTGATCCTGGGCTGCGCCCTGGCCGAGGCTACCGCTATTTACGGCTTCGTTATCGCTCTGCTTGTTCTGTTCGTGCTGTAATGGAAACTTGAGTGAGATAACAATAATCCAAGTAAAGGCAGGTAGAAAAGGTGTTAAGTGTAGACATTAATTTGCTGTTTACGGTGATCAATATCCTGGTTCTCTGTGTCTTGGTTCGGATCTTCCTGTTTAAACCCGTTTATAAAATCCTGGAAGAGCGTCAGAAGCTGGTCGACAAGGATCTGGCCGACGCCGCCGCCGCCAAGGCGGAAGCGGAAGCCCTGAAGGAGCAGCATCGCGCCTTTCTGGCTGATATGGATACCGAACGGGCCAAGGCGATGGAGGAGTCTGCGGCCAACGCCAATGTTGTCTATAACCAGATCGTGTCAAGCGCCAACGAGAAGGCAAAGAGCATTGTGAAGAATGCAGAACTCCAGGCGGAGCGCCGGAAAGAGGATGCTATGCGTCAGGCCCGGAGCGAAATTCGCGATCTGGTGCTGACTGCCACCGCCAAGGTGATTGGCGCGAAAACGCAGGATGACGGCAGCCTCTATGACCGCTTCCTGGAGGAGGTGAATACCAGCGATGACACAGACAATTCTTAAGTATGTCAAGCTGCTGGAGGCCGCTGAGACCCCCTGGACCTCGCTGGTAAGCACCCAGGCGCTGTTAAAGGCGATCCCCGTCCTGGTGGAACAGCTGGATGATCCCACAGTTCCCCTGGAAAAGAAGCATACCGTCATTGACCATATCTTCTCTGAGGATGCCAGAGACATTCTGAAAGCCCTCTGCGATGACGGCAATCTGCGTTTGTTTGACGAGATTGTTGACCAATACGAAGAGGAGCGCCGGCGCCGGAATGGCGGGCTGGTGGTCATACTGCGTTATGTGGTAGCCCCCACGGAGGAGCAGCTCCTGGGCATTAAGAAGTTCATCAAGGACAATTATCCCGGCCAGGAGTTTGGGATGGAGCTGAAGGAGGACCCCTCCCTGATAGGCGGTTTCAAGCTGAGCGTTGGCAAGGATGAATACGACTGGAGTACAGAGGGCCGTCTGAGCCAGCTGAAGAAGCAGCTGGAACGGGTCAACCTGACGGGGGGCGCTGCCAAGGACGTCCTCACCGTTTTGCGCACCCAGGTGGAGGATTTCCGGCTGGCCGTTGAGAGCCAGGAGGTGGGCACCGTCATCTCTGTGGGCGACGGTATTGCCAGCATCGACGGCATAGACCATGCCGCGTATGGCGAAATTGTCATCTTCGATTCCGGCGTCAAGGGCATGATCCAGAATGTCCGGGAGCATACCCTGGACTGCATCCTCTTCGGCACGGATACGGATATCAAGGAGGGCTCCCGGGTGGCGCGTTCCGGAAAGAGCGCCGGCGTCCTGGTGTCTGATAAGATGCTGGGCCGGGTGTGCAACGCCCTGGGGGAGCCCGTCGACGGCAAGGGCTTCATTGAGGGGGACGATTACCGGCCCATTGAAAAAATCGCCCCCGGCGTCATCGCCCGTGAGGAGGTCAATCAACCTCTGGCGACCGGCATTCTGGCCATTGACTCCATGTTCCCCATTGGCCGGGGCCAGCGTGAGCTGATCATCGGTGACCGCCAGACCGGTAAGACCTCTTTGGCTGTGGATACCATCCTGAACCAGAAGGGCAAGGATGTGATCTGTATCTATGTGGCAATTGGCCAGAAGTCCTCCTCGGTTGCCCAGATTGTGAATACCTTGGAAAAACACGGTTCCATGGACTACACCATCCTGGTGGCGGCCACAGCTGCGGACTCCGCCACCCTGCAATATATCGCCCCCTATACCGGCGCCGCCATCGGCGAGCACTTTATGGACGAGGGCAAGGACGTGCTCATCGTCTATGACGACCTGAGCAAGCACGCCCAGGCTTACCGCGCCATCTCTCTGCTCCTCCATCGTCCGCCCGGACGTGAGGCATATCCCGGCGACGTCTTTTATCTGCACTCCCGCCTGCTGGAGCGGGCTTGCCGCCGCAACGCGGATGCAGGGGGCGGTTCCATGACCGCTCTGCCCATTATTGAGACCCAGGAGGGCGACGTTTCCGCCTATATTCCCACCAACGTGATCTCCATCACCGATGGCCAGATCTTTCTGGAAACCGAGCTGTTCCACGCCGGCCAGCGCCCCGCAGTCAACGTGGGCTTGTCCGTGTCCCGTGTAGGCGGCAAGGCCCAGACCAAGATCATGAAGAGCGTCTCCGGTACCCTGCGTATCGACCTGGCCCAGTACCGTGAGATGGAGGCCTTTACCCAGTTCTCCTCCGACCTGGACGATGCCACCAAGGAGCTGCTGGTCTACGGCAGCAGCTTGTATGAGCTGCTCAAGCAGCCTCTGTACAATCCCATGAGTCTGCATAAGCAGGTCATTCTGCTCTGCGCTGCCTCCCACCGGCTGCTGCTGGATATTCCCAAGGGGGAGATTGAGGCCTTTAAACAGAACGTGGTGGAGTATATTGAGACGGTCTATCCTGATATCGTTCAGGAGATCGAAACCATTCAGGTGATGAATGACCGGTTGCAGGACCGCATTCTCAGCGCAGTGAAAGAATTCAAGAACAGGTGACGCCATGGATAGTATGAGAGACATCCGGAACCGGATGAACAGCGTTCAGAAAACCATGAAGATCACAAACGCCATATACCTGATGGCGTCCTCCAAGCTGAAAAAGGCGAGAAAGAGACTGGCGGCCACGGAGCCTTACTTTGACCGGCTGCAATATGTCATGGTCGATCTGATCCGGCATACCGATGAAGGCAGGCAGAGATACTTCGCCACCGACCGGGTCATTCCCGAGAACGAGGTGAAGCACGCCTATATCATCATCACGTCCGACAAGGGGCTTGCCGGTGCATACAATCTGAATGTTTGCCACCTGGCTGAGGAGTATTTGCAGAAGACCAAGGATAATGAACAGAAAAATAAGCTCTGCTTTATCGGATATACGGGGAGAGAGTATTTCCTGAAGCGCCCGGAGTTAGGGGAGATTGTGGAGGATCAATGCATTTCCGCCGCTGATCCCACTCTTTGGCGTGCCCGCAGAATCGCAGAGTATCTGATGAACGAGTTCCTGAACGGCGATGTGGACGAGGTCAGGGTGATCTATACGAAGATGAAGAGCGCCCTGGTGGCTGAGCCGGAGGCCCTCCAGCTTTTGCCCTTCACTCCGAATATGTTCCCCGTGGATCCTGAGGAAGACAGCAGAAGCTATGTGATGGAGTACGTGCCGTCTCCCCTGGAGGTGATGAACCAGGTTGCGCCCAATTACATGAAGGGCCTGCTGTACGGCACCATGGTGGAGGCCTTTGCCTCCGAGCAGAACGCCCGTATGAGCGCCATGAAGAACGCGACCGACAATGCCGGAGAGATTGTGCGCAGCCTTTCCTTGGAATACAACCGGGTGCGCCAGGCCGCCATTACCACAGAGCTGAATGAGGTTGTGGCAGGCAGCAGCGCCCAGGAACAGTAGGAGGCATGGATGAAAAACGGTAAAATTTTACAGGTCATGGGACCTGTTGTTGACGTCGCCTTTGAGGGCGACTACCTCCCGAAAATCAAGGAGGCATTAAAGGTCATCAACCAGGGCAAGGAGATGGTGATGGAGGTTTCCCGCCATCTGGGCGGCCAGGTTGTGCGCTGCATCCTGCTGGATGCGGCCGAGGGCCTTTATCGCGGCATGGAGGTAACTCCCACCGGCAACTTTATTTCCGTCCCCGTGGGCGAACAGACTCTGGGGCGCATGTTCAACGTGCTGGGCCGGACCATCGACGGCGGGGAGCCGATTCCTGAGGACACGGAGCACTGGATCATCCACCGCAGCGCCCCCCCCTTTGAGGATCAAAGCCCCGTGGTGGAAATCATGGAGACCGGCATCAAGGTCATTGACCTGCTGGCCCCCTACGCCAAGGGCGGCAAGGTTGGCCTGTTCGGCGGCGCCGGCGTGGGCAAGACGGTTCTGATCCAGGAGCTGATCACCAACGTGGCCCAGGAGCACGGCGGCTATTCCGTGTTCACCGGCGTGGGGGAGCGCACCCGTGAGGGTAACGACCTCTGGAATGAAATGAGTGAATCCGGTGTGATTCAGAAGACCGCCCTGGTGTTTGGACAGATGAACGAGCCCCCCGGAGCCCGCATGCGGGTGGCTATGACCGGCCTGACCATGGCCGAATATTTTCGGGATAAGGAGCATCAGGACGTGCTCCTCTTCGTGGATAATATCTTCCGTTATTTGCAGGCCGGCTCTGAGGTTTCCGCTCTGTTGGGCCGTATGCCCTCCGCCGTGGGCTATCAGCCCACTCTGGCAAACGATATGGGCGAGCTGCAGGAGCGGATCACCTCCACCCGGAATGGCTCCATCACTTCTGTCCAGGCCGTCTATGTGCCTGCCGACGACCTGACGGATCCGGCTCCCGCCACCACCTTTGCCCATCTGGACGCCACCACCGTCCTGTCCAGAAAAATCGCGGAGCAGGGCATTTATCCCGCAGTGGATCCCCTGGAGTCCGGCTCCCGTATATTGGAGGCGGAAGTTGTGGGCGAGGAGCACTATGCGGTTGCCCGCCGGGTGCAGGAGATTCTCCAGCGCTATAACGAGCTGCAAGACATCATCGCCATCCTGGGCATGGAGGAATTGGACGAGGAGGATAAGGTCACGGTCTACCGCGCCCGGAAGATCCAGAAGTTCCTGTCCCAGCCCTTCCACGTGGCTGAGAACTTCACCGGCGTGCCTGGCGTCTATGTGCCTGTGTCCGAGACGGTGCGGGGCTTTAAGGCCATTATCGAAGGGGAAATGGACTCCTATCCCGAGATGGCATTCTTCAACGTGGGCACCATCGAGGACGTGAAGAAGAAAGCCGAAAGCATGAAGGCAGGAGCTTGATAGGAGGGAATTATGAAGGACTTTCCTCTTGAGATTTATGCCATTGACCACATGAGCTATAAAGGCCCTTGCCAGATCCTGATTCTGCCTGCCATGGATGGCGAGTTCGGAGTGATGGCGAACCATGAGCCGCTCTGTATCGCTGTCCAAGCGGGGGAGCTGCGCTACACGGTGGATGGGGAGACCACCATCCTGGCCGTGGGCGATGGCTTTGTGGAGATCACCGAGAAAAAGGTTGTGGTATTTGTGGACTTTTCGGAGCGTGCGGATGAGATCGATATGATCCGCGCGAAAGCCGCCGCGGAGCGCGCCGAGGAGCGCATCCGCGCCAAAAAGGACGCGCAAACAGTGGCCCACGCCAAGGCGGCTTTGGCCCGTGCTGTGGCCCGGCTGCGGGTGGGTGGCCGTATGCATTAATGGATCACAGGAACCGTTGCTTCCGGAAGCCGGAGCAGCGGTTCTTTTTTTGCGTAGAAGCCCGGCCATTGGGGCACCCTCCGTAAGGAAGGTGTCCCAAGCGGCTTTTGCATCTCAATTGAATATTGTTGTGTGAATGGGGTATAGCCCTGTGGCTATGCCGTTTTTGCCTTTAAGAATGGCTTTCTGCTGATGTGCTCTTGGAAGGATTCTTCCGTTTCTTCGGCTGTCGGCCCTCTGACAATTCCAACACCCTTGTAGCAGGTCGAACCATGCCCTGTTTTGTGCAGAGAGACAAGATCATTCCGGGAGGCTTTTCCACTTGAACATTGCAATTCCGAAAATGAGCGTGTATAATACATCTATTAAGCGTTCCGGTACGGAAATCGGATGAATGATGCAATTCCACAGGTGATTGGCCTGCTGATATTCCATCAAATCGGAGGAGGATACCCTATGAAAAAACTGTTGAAGCTGTTGGAGGATGACTGTACGCTGTCTACGGAGCAGTTGGCAGCCCTGAGCAAGATGACCCATGAGGAAATCAAAGCCGCCATTGCGGAGGCGGAGGAGAACAAGGTGATTATCGGCTATCAGGCCCTGGTGGACTGGGATAAGGCCGGCGGCAACGAGGTGACCGCCATGATCGAGATCAATGTGACCCCCCAGCGGGGCGCGGGTTTTGACGACGTGGCCGAGCGCATCTATCAGTACGAAGAGGTGGAGTCCTGCTATCTCATGAGCGGCGGCTATGATATGTGCGTGACCATCCGGGGCCGCACTCTGAAGGAGGTCGCCCTCTTTGTCAGCGAAAAGCTGGCTGTCATTGACGAGGTCACCGGCACCTCCACCCATTTTATCTTAAAGAAATACAAGGAAAAGAACCGTGTGTTCAAGCTCCCTGAGGAACAGGAAAGAGGTTACTTTATATGATTGATTACGATTCCGTCCTATGCAGCCGCATCCGGGATCTCCCGCCCTCCGGCATCCGGAAATTCTTTGATATTGCCGCGGAGGTGGAGGATGTGATTTCCCTGGGCATTGGCGAGCCCGATTTCCAGACCCCCTGGCACATCCGGGATGCAGGCATTTATTCCCTGGTGAAGGGCTTCACCAAATATACCCCCAATGCAGGCCTGACCAACCTGAGAAAGGCCATATCCGACTATTTAAAGCGCCGCTTTGACCTGAGTTATGATCCCCTCTCCCAGATTCTGGTGACGGTAGGGGGCTCGGAGGGCTTGGACCTAAGCTTGCGCTGCCTGATTGACGAGGGGGACGAGATCATTATCCCCACGCCCTCCTTTGTCTGCTATGCCCCCCTCACCACCATCCAGTACGGCAAGCCTGTCCTGGTGGAGACCAAGGCGGAGAACGAGTTCCGCCTGACCCCGGAGGAGCTGAAGGCCGCCATTACCCCCAGAACCAAGGCGCTGCTCCTGCCCTTCCCCAACAACCCCACCGGGGGTATTATGGAAAGGGAGGATCTGGAGGCCATAGCGGCGGTTCTAAAGGACACGAATATTATGGTGATCTCCGACGAGATCTACGCGGAGCTGACCTATGGACAGCACCATTGCTCCCCCGCGAACCTGCCGGAGCTGTATGACCGCACCATTGTGATCAACGGCTTCTCCAAGGCCTACTCCATGACCGGCTGGCGCCTGGGTTATATGGCAGGCCCTGAGCCCCTGGTGAAGCAGATGACCAAGCTCCATCAGTTTGGCATCATGTCCGCCCCCACCACCAGCCAGTATGCCGCCATTGAGGCCATGGAGAACGGGGATGAGGATATCCAAACCATGCGGGAGGAGTACGATGGCCGCCGCCGTTACCTGCTGAAGGGCTTCCGTGACATGGGCTTCCGCTGCTTTGAGCCCAAGGGCGCGTTTTATATGTTCCCCGGCATCCGGTCCACCGGGCTGACCAGCGATGAATTTGCGGAGCGCCTGCTCCTTCAGGAGCATGTGGCCGTCATCCCCGGCACCGCCTTTGGCCCCGGGGGGGAGGGCTTTGTCCGCACCTGCTACGCCGCCTCCATGAAGGACCTGGGGGAGGCGCTGGTCCGCATCAAGAGATTTGTGGACTCTTTGAAAAAGTAATTGATTCCCGCTGCCTTGGCAGCCAAAGAAGGAGTATGCCGTTGTGAATCCCGCATTTGAAAACCTGGGTTTTTATCCCGCAGATATCCTGCTGCCCAATGTGGCGGACCTGACCCGCTGGGCTGTTGTGGCCTGCGATCAGTACACCTCAGAGCCGGAATACTGGAACCGGGTGGACGCGTTTGTGGGGGAGGCTCCCTCAACGCTGCGCCTGATTCTGCCGGAATCCCGGCTGGAGGACCCGGATGTGGAGGAGGAGATTGCCGGTATCAACCGGAAAATGGTGGAATATCAGCGGGCCGGGCTGTTTCGCAGGCTGCCCGGCTCCCTGATCTATGTGGAGCGCACCCAGCAGAACGGGACGGTCCGCCGGGGCCTTGTGGGCATGGTGGACCTGGAGGATTATGACTACATGCCGGGTTCCACTACCCGGATCCGCGCCACGGAGGGGACCGTCCTCTCCCGCATTCCGCCCCGGGTCAAGGTGCGCCGGAACGCGGAGCTGGAGCTGCCCCATATCATGCTCCTGATTGACGACCGGGAGCAAACTGTGATTGAGCCGCTATCCCTCCAAAAGGAGGAGATGGAGCCTGTCTACGATTTCCGGCTCATGGAGGGCGGGGGACACCTGACGGGCCAGAAGCTGAATGAGGCCCAGATGGGACAGGTGGCGGCGGGGCTGCGCGCCTTGGGCAGTCAGGAGGCGTTCAACCGCCGCTATCAGAGAGAGGATAAGCCGGTGCTTCTCTTTGCCACCGGGGACGGCAACCACTCTTTGGCCGCAGCCAAAACCGTCTACGAACAGTTGAAGCTCCGGCAGCCCCGGTTGGCCGCCAAAGCCCGCTACGCCCTGGCGGAGGTGGTGAACCTCCGGGATGCGGCCCTGGAATTTGAACCCATCCACCGGGTGGTCATGGGCGTGGAGCCGGAGAAGCTGGTGGAGGAGCTGCTGGCGGCATTCCCCGGCGCATACCCGGGCCAGGGGGAAGGGCATCAGATCCGCTTCGTCTATGCAGGCGCCGAGGGCACCGTCACGGTGCCAAGCCCCAAGGGCCGGTTGGCCGTGGGCACCCTGCAAAGCTGGCTGGATGAGTATGTGGCAGCCCATGGCTGCAAGGTGGACTATATCCACGGCGACGACGTGACCAGGGGGCTGGGCACCCAGCCGGGAAATATCGGCTTCCTCCTGCCGGCTATCCGAAAGGAGGAGCTGTTCCGGACGGTGATCCAGGACGGAGTTCTGCCCCGAAAGACCTTCTCCATGGGGGAGGCCCATGATAAACGCTTCTATATGGAGGCGAGAAAAATCCGCTGATTGGAGCTTAGGAAGTATGAACAAGGAAGTCATAGAGCAGGCCCCCGCCAAGATCAACCTGTCCCTGGACGTCCTGGGCAGGCGTCCGGACGGCTATCACGACCTGCGGATGGTGATGCAGTCGGTGAGCCTGGCGGATACCGTCACCCTGCGGGAGACGGAGTTCCTCGGCATCCGGGTGAAAACCAATTTGCCCTATCTGCCCAAGGATGACGGCAATATTGCCGCAAAGGCGGCGAAGGCCTTCTTTGCGTACGCTGGAAAGCGAGTTCCCTGCCTGGAAATCCGGATCCGGAAGCGCATTCCGGTCTGCGCGGGAACAGCAGGGGGAAGCAGCGACGGCGCCGCCGTGCTGAAAGGCCTGAACCGCTGGCTTGAAACCGGCTATTCCAAGGAGACACTGGCCAAGATCGGAGAGTCGGTCGGCTCCGATGTCCCATATTGCGTCCTGGGGGGGACCGCCCTGGCGGAGGGCAGGGGAGAGATTCTCACCCCATTGCCCCCGCTGCCGGACTGTTTTCTGGTGCTGTGCAAGCCCCCGTTTCCCATCTCTACGCCGGAGCTGTTCCGGGCGGTGGACAGCGTGAAGCTGCGCCACCATCCGGATACGGAGGGGATGCTTGCCGCTTTGGAAACAGGCAGCCTGCGGGAGATCACCATGCGGATGTTTAATGTCTTTGAGGATGCGCTTCCGCCGGCGAAGAAGAGCGTCATTCAGGAGATCAAGGGGACCATGATCGAGGGCGGCGCCCTCTCCGCCTGCATGACCGGGACCGGCCCCACGGTGTTCGGGGTTTTTACAGACGGGGAAGCCGCCCGCCGCGCGGCGGAGGGGTTGAAGGCGTCCTATCAGGAAACTTTTTTGGCAAAAGCCATTTAAAATGGGTATAAAAATGAAAATAACCGTCCACAATTCGGATATCTGAACTGTGGACGGTGTTTTTTATGAAGTCAAGGGGAAACCGGCTGAAAATCTGGGAAATCGCGCTGCTCTTGGGGCTGGCGGTGAGTATGCTGCTGGCAGGCTGGGCGGAGGGGGTGCAAAGCCGCCTGGCGGGGGAGGTGCTCCGCCTCCACGTCATCGCCAATTCGGACAGCGACGCGGACCAGGCCCAGAAGCTCCGGGTGCGGGATGCGGTGCTGGTGGAGACGGAGGAGCTTTTGGAGGGCTGTTCCGGCCGGGAAGAGGCGGAGGAAAGGCTGTCCGCCGGTATAAGCCAGCTGAAAGCCGCCGCTTTGGAGGTCCTGCAGGGAGAGGGCAGCGACTATCCGGTCCGGGTGAGCCTGGAGGAGACCTGGTTTCCCACCAAGGACTATGAGGGCTTCTCCCTGCCCTGCGGAAATTATCAGGCCCTGCGAGTGGTGATCGGCAGTGGAGGGGGGGAGAACTGGTGGTGCGTGGTCTTCCCGCCCCTTTGCCTTGGCGCGGCGGAGGATACCGCCCGGGAGGCCCTGGCCGCAGGGGTCAGCCCGGAGGATGTGGGGCTGATGACCAAATCCGATGGGGAGTATGTCCTGAAATTCAAACTGGTGGAGCTCTGGGAGAGCTTAAAAGAAAAGCTGCTTTAGCGTGCGCTGCGGCAGGGCGTGCCGTTCGGGAAAAGGCTTGCAGTTTCGAGAACCGGGAGGTTTACGCCTCCCGGTATTTGTCTGATTGGATCCCCGTCAGGTCATATTCCCGGAGCCAATTGCCGGCGGCGTGCACACCATGGTGCCATAGGGGATAAAGGTCAGGGCATCGGAGAGATGGCTGTAATAAAACTTCCGGGTGTCCGGGCCATGCGATAATAGCCCGGGGTGGTGTAGCCCTCATAGCCCGGCTTCTTGCCCATGGCGTCGGAGCTTGACCAGGCCGTCATCGATGGCGTCCGGCCGGGCCTGATTCTCCTTGTACCGGCTGGTCCTTTAGCGCCTGGAGATCCGGGCGCCCGTAAGGCATCTGAGAAAATTTCAGCGGTCATTTCCTCCGTTCTGATCGGTTTGTTGGTTTAGTCTGACTATTATACGGGTTACATAATAATTTTGCAGGCAAAAATGCAG
>CAYLVH010000030.1:0-4688 GCA_964387095.1 uncultured Oscillospiraceae bacterium | reverse complement strand
GGTTTAGTCTGACTATTATACGGGTTACATAATAATTTTGCAGGCAAAAATGCAGGAAAGGCTGCCCGAACTTGCGCCCCCGCAAGCCCCTTTTATCAAAAAAATGGGCGAATATACTAGAATATTGGAGAAAAATCAATTATAATCAATACATGAAAGATAGAAGTGTGCCCGTTGGGCGCGGCTTTTAGGAGTGATACTGTGGTATTTTCAAGTTTGGTTTTCTTGCTGTTCTTCTTCCTCTCCATCGTGGTAGTTCAATATTTTTGCTCTGATATACGGAAGAAGAACCTGGCTCTGTTGATCTTTTCCCTCCTCTTTTTCGCCTGGGGGGGGATAGAGTATGTGATTCTGCTGCCGGTTATGGCGGCCGTGAATTGGTTCGGAGCTAAACGGGTGGCGGAGCAGCGGAACAGTGGGGCCGGTAAACTGTGGATGATGGGCACCGTGGCTGTGGATGTCCTGGTATTCTGCCTCTTCCGGTTCCGGCGGCTGATGCCCTGGGCGGGGGCAGAGACCGGTGCGGCCCGCTATTTGATGCCCCTGGGCCTGGCATTTTACACCCTGCGGCTGATCAGTTATGTGGCGGACGTGTATCGGGGAGGGGTTCGGGCGCAGCGAGCCTATTGGAAGGTGCTGCTGTACGCGGGCCTGTTCTACTATGCTGTCGGCGGCCCCTTGGTGCGTTACCGGGACGTCAGCCGGGAGTTTGCAAAGCGGAGGATCAAGTCCGGTGAGGTCAGCCGGGGCATCATGAGATTTGCCTGCGGCCTGGCAAAGAAAGTGGTGCTGGCCGATTCCTGTAAGGCGGTGGCGGAGGCCATCTTCGGCAGCAGCGCCGATACCGTAGCGGCGGTTCCCGTGCTGGGGGTTTGGCTGGGCGGCCTCTGCTTCATGCTGCAAATCTTCCTGGATCTGTCCGCCTATGCGGATATGGCCATCGGCATGGGCTTGATGAGCGGCTTTCACCTTCCGGAGAACTTTGATTATCCCTATGTTTCCGCAACCCTGCGGGACTTCTGGCGCCGCTGGAATCAGACTGTTGCGGGTTTCTTTGAAGAATATATATACATCCCCCTGGGCGGCAGCCGCCGCGGCACGGCTGTGACCATCCTCAACCTGGCAATCACCTGGCTGGCCTTTGGGCTGTGGAATGGCAGCTATCCCAATTACCTGATCTGGGCTGTCTACTGCCTGGTGCTGCTCCTCATCGAGAAGTGGATTGGGGAGAGGATTTTAAGCCTGCCCAAGGTAGTTCCCCATATCTGGGTGCTGCTGACGATGTTCATAGGCTTCCTGATCTTCCGGTTCACCGACCTGGGGATGCTGGGCGCCGCCCTAAAGGGCTTGATCGGCCTGAACCACGCGGGGTTTGTCACCCCGGAGATCGGCAGCCTGTTCCCGGGTCATATCCTCCTGCTGATTGTGGCAGGAATCGCCGCAACCCCCCTGTGCCGGTTTGCCGGTGCCATCTGGAAGGGATTGTCAAGGGAGAGCCGGGGCTGGTTCTATGCCTGGGAGATTTGGAATGTGCTTTGTCCCGCTCTGCTGCTGTTGCTGTCGGTGATGGCGCTGGTGGGGGATGGCGTGCAGTCCTTCCTGTATTTCCGGATTTGAGGACCTGTCGATGGGATACAAGTAGCACAGATGTATGGAGGATCGATGACATATGAAAAAGGAGAACGACCCCCGCGCCCGGGGGAAAAGGGAGATTTCCGCAGGCAAGCCAGGCGGCAAGCGGCTGCCGGGAGCTGAAACGCCGGCGGCCGATCCTAAGCCCGCCGGTGTTCCCCGGGACGAGGAACAGAATGACCTTGAGCTGACAGTGGATGCCCGGGGCCTGGAGGAGGCCGGGGCTGAGGAGAAGGATACGGAAGAACAGGGCCGCCGCATTTCCCCGCGCTCTGCCGGCATCCGGGAAAGCAAATCTGGCAAGTTCAAACGCATTGTGGATGCGGCTACGGACCTGACCAACCGGATCCTGGACTGGACAGATGCGATGACGGACCACTTTGAAGACATCGCCTCGGATCCGGAGAACGACAGCATTGCGGCCCGGATGATCCGGAGCTCAGAGGAAATTGTGGACACCTTGGAGGAGCAGCAGCGGGAGACCGATGATGAATATGACGTGGAGGAGCGCATGCGCGCTGCCAGGGAGCAGCCCAAGCGCATCCGTCAACCCCAATCCCAATCCCAACCTGCGTTTGTCTTCTATACAGCGGAGGACCCCGACACTCCGGTGAATCTTGGGGAGCTTGCCAAAGGACGTGAGAAGCCCGTCCAAGCGCCGGAGAAAGAGGAAAAGCGAGACAAGGCCCGGTGGGAAACTCCGGGGGAGTCTCAACGTGCTACGCTGGAGAGCCTGTTTTCCGGTTCTGATGTTGCGCCGGGCCCCTCTGAAGGGGAACCCCGGTCCAAAAAACAGCCCAAGAAGCAGCCGAAGAAACGGGCGCCAAAGCCGAAGGACTCCCGACAGCCGGTGCGCCCAAGGCCCCCCAAGGCCCCCATCGCCCGGGCAGCTCGTAAGCGGGGGATCATGATGACAAGGAGGCTCCAATACCGGGTCTTTCTGCTTGTCCTGGGCGTCTTTGGAATTTTAGGGATCCTGGCCCCCCTGAGGGCGGATTCCACCAGCCTGGAGGATCGTGCCCTAACTGAGAAGCCCGCGCTCTCTGCCGCCGGCCTGTGGAACGGGGATTATTTCGGGGAGCTGGAACAGTGGTATTCCGATACCTATCCCCTGCGGGACCGGCTGGCAGGGGGATATGACCTGCTGAACCCCTTAGGCTTTGGGGCGGTAAATGGGGATGCTGCCGCCGAGGAACGGGAGGAAAGCCCGGAAACCGCTTAATGCGTGTTAGCGGCGGAGAAAATTCCATGGACTTATTTCATTTGCTCTCATTAGTAAAATGGGAAGCGCAATATGAGGAAGATGCTGTCTCTTACGATTGTGAAAATCGTTTTGAGACAGCATCTTTTTATGCTTATTGATTGCAATGTCAGGGTTACAAAGCCTCGCCCAAGGCTCTGGCCTTTTCCAGCGCGGGATGCCCCGTAAGATCCTCCCGGTCCCGGACGCCCGGGACGGTGAGGACGCCGCCGTCCTCCAGATGGAAATATTCCCGGGTGATCTGGTACATGTCCACCAGGGGCCGGAAAATTTTAGGGTTCTCGTTTCCCCCCACAGCCAGCAGCGCCAGCTTTTTTACCTGGAAGGTGTTCCGGATGGGGTTGTGGAGCCGGTCGATGACGGCTTTCAGCTGGGAGCTGATCCCGTAAAAGTACAGGGGGGTGGCGATGACAAGCACATCCGCCCCGGACATCCGCTGGTACAGCTCCTGCATATCGTCTTTCTGAACGCAGCGGTGGGTCTCATCCCGGAAGCAGGCGTTGCAGCCGGTGCAGCCCGAGACATGCTCCCGGGGGACGGAGATGATGTCAACGGTGTGGTGCAGGGAAGCCCCCCGGGCCAGAGCTTGGCAGAGCCGGGCTGTGTTTCCGGCCGGGCGGGGACTGCCCATTAAGATCACAACATGTCCCATAGAATACCTCTTAGTGTACGATCAACTGTCCAACAAAGATGCCGTTAAGCATGGTTTACGCCTTGTTTTTCTCCGCACGTTTTTTCAGCTTGTCGCGATTGATGGCGCAGAGAATGGCCTTAAGGGGGGCCAAGTTGATGTTGTGGGACATGCCCACCCCAAAGATATCCGTGCCGTCCTGCCGGCGCAGCTGGACATAGGCCACCGCCATGGAGTCGGAGCCATCGGAGATGGCATGCTCCTTGTAGTCCACGAAGGTGTATTTGTCCATCTTCTGGCCGTGAATGGCGTTGAAGAAGGCGTCGATGGGGCCGTTGCCCTCTCCCACAACAACAAAGCGGGTATCGTCAATCTCAATGGTGCCTGTGAAGGTGACCTGGGATTCCCCGTTCACCATCTCCTCGTGGAAGGAGTGCTTCACCAGCTTGTAGGGGGAATTGATGTCCAGATAGTTTTTCTTAAACAGATCGAAGATCACATCGCTCTTCAGCTCCCTGCCGGTGCGGTCGGACTCGGCCTGGACGATTTCACCGAATTCGGGATGCATGGTCTTGGGCATATCAAAGCCGAACTTGTGGTTCATAATGAAGGCGGCGCCGCCCTTCCCGGACTGGGAGTTGATGCGGACTGGCTCATAGGTGCGGCCCAGGTCGGTGGGATCAATGGGGAGATAGGGGACCTCCCACTTGCCGGTTCGGGATGTTTCCATGTAATTGAAGCCCTTGTTGATGGCGTCCTGATGGCTGCCGGAGAAGGCGGTGAACACCAGGTCGCCGGCGTAGGGCTGGCGCTCGGGCACCCGCATTTTGGTGCAGCGCTCGTAAACCTGGCGAATTCGGTCCATATGGCTGAAATCCAGCTCAGGGTCAACGCCCTGGACATACATATTCATGGCCACGGTGATCATATCCACATTGCCGGTGCGTTCGCCGTTGCCGAAGAGGCAGGCCTCTACGCGCTCTGCCCCTGCCAGCAGGCCGGCCTCGGTGGTGGCGACGCCGCAGCCCCGGTCGTTGTGGGGGTGGAGGGAGATGATGGCGCGGTCACGGCCGGGCAGATTGCGGATGAAGTATTCCAACTCGTCCGCAAACTGGTTGGGCATGCAGTTCTCCACGGTGGTGGGCAGATTCAGGATGACCTTGT
>CAYLVH010000029.1:0-18250 GCA_964387095.1 uncultured Oscillospiraceae bacterium | reverse complement strand
CCAGCCGGAGCATGGCGGTCTGGAAGGAGAAGTTGGTGCGGGTGGACGGCTCATAAAACAGATTGCAGGACACCTTCCCCCGGCACACATCGATGAAATCCTCCGGTGCGGAGATGATCTGGTCGGCGCGTTGGTAGAGCGCGTCCCACTCCTCCCGGGACAGGTCTCCAAAATCGATCAAATGACGCATGACAGCCCCTCCTTCCCGATTCAGCACATTCTACCACACTTGACCGCCCAGGGCAACAGGTATTGTTTGACAAAAAACAGACCGGGGCCGGGGTAGAAAAGGGGCGCTGTGCCGCCAGATCAGAGCTGCAACTGCCAGTTGCGGAACTTCCAGCCGGACACGGTTGACCGCAACCGACAGATCTCCTATACTGGGATACGTCAAGAGGCCCGACACGGCCCCTTGCCAGGCATGCCGCATCCCGGCGCAGAGCGGCCGCCCCGGGGCGGGCTGCGCGATTTGATGATATCTAAGGAGGACATTCCATGACGTTCGGAGAAAAACTACAGAAGCTGCGCAAGGCCCAGGGCATGTCCCAGGAGCAGCTGGCCGTCCAACTGGGCCTGTCCCGGCAGGCAGTGTCCAAATGGGAACTCAACGAGGCCACGCCGGACACGGAAAATGTGGTCCAGCTCTCCCGTATCTTCGCCGTGTCCACCGACTACCTGCTGCTGGACGAGGTGGACGGGCCCTTGGGACAGCCACCAGAAGAGCGGACCAACCCCCACGCCGGCCTCATCCTGGGCCTGGCCGTCTGCGCGGTGGGTCTGTTGGCGGCGGCAGGGGGATGGGCCTACTGGCAAAATGCCATCCCGCTGGCCGTGGGCCTCATCATCCAGGTGCTGGGGGTGGCCCTGTTCGAGCTCCAGACCGCCTATCTGCCGCCCCCCGGCGGCCCGGCCCTCGCCCGGACACGGTTCTACGCCGCCGCCTGCTGGCTGGTGGCCCCCATCCCGGTGTTCTTTGGCTGCGGGCTGTGCTTCCGGTTCGTGGCCCGGCCCTATGGGGCGTGGCTCCAGTGGGCGGCGGTGCTGGCGGCCTACCTGCTGGTGTGCGCGGTGACCTGCGCCGTCCTGGCCAGGGTCCGCCGCCGGCTATAGCAGGATCTGCCGGGGATAAGGTCCCCTCGTTCCCTCCAAACTATAGGGAGGAAACGGGGGGACTTTTTTCATGCTCTGGTCATGGCGCTTTCTCTTATATAGTTTCTTGGGATTTTTGTTGGAGGTGGCCTTTGCCAGGGCCATCCACAGCCCCAAGCTGGACCAGAAATGCCTGGTGCTACTGCCCCTGTGCCCAGTGTACGGCTTTGGGGCGGTGCTGATCCTCTGGCTGACCTGGCGGCTGGAGGCGGGGCCGTTGGGGGTGATGGCCATCGGCTTTGTGTCGGCCACGGCGGTGGAGTACGCCATGGACCTGTTTTACGACCGGGCCCTGGGGGTGCGCTTCTGGGACTATGCCCAGCTCCCCTTCAACATCCGGGGGCGGGTGTGCCTGACCTTTTCCCTTTGCTGGACCGGACTGGCCCTGGTGCTGGTCTATCTGCTGGCGCCGCTGACCGACCGGCTCCTGGCCGCCATCCCGGCGGTGCTGGGGCCGCCGGCGCTGATATTGCTGGTGTGCGACGGGGCGGTGTCCTGCCTGGCCCTGCGCCGGACGGGGACCACCGACGTACTGCGCTGGTACCGCTGAGGCGGGGGAGGGGTCAGGTCCGGGGCTCCTCGTGGACCTCCACCACCCGCAGGGTGCCGCCGCAGCTGCACCGGTAGCGCTCCGGGTGTTCCACCAGGGGGGAGCGCTTCATCCGGGGCAGCTGGCGGCCGCAGCTCTGGCAGACCACCAGGTATCTCACCGGGCGCTGGTCCTCCAGCCCCAGCTTTTCAAAGCTGTCTGTCCGCTCCACGGCATAGCCGTACAGCTCGTTCATCCGCCGGGCGTAGTCCTTCCACTTCAGCCCGTGGTTGGCGCAGCCCCGGCAGGTGTGGAGCACCTCGTGGGCCAGCACCTGGCACACTGCCTGCTCTTCCGCGCCCAGCAGCTGGCTGGCCAGCTCGATATAAAACCGTCCGTTCTTCTGGATGCAGCAGCCGAACCGGGTCCTGGCCCGGCGGTTGATGCGCACCTTGGGGTCGATGGAGGGGGAGACGGGGATGCCCGCCTGCCTGGCCTGGGCGATGACCTTGGCCAGCAATGTGTCCAATGTTTTTTGATCCATCATGCATTCTCCTGTCCAGTCGTTATGACAGGCGGGCGCCGCCGGTGACAGCGCCGCCGGAAACGCCGTTTCCCACTCTCTTCAGAGGGCGGGGGACGGCGGTATTTGCTTTACATAAAACAGAGCTCATGCTCATTATACGGGATTTTTCCCTGTAACACAAGGCGGAGGGAAAGAAAATTTTTTCCATCGGAACGCCCCGGAAAAATAAGGTGCGCCCAGGGCGTGCGGCGCCCGATGATGCCTGTTTGTCCGGGAAGAGGGCGCGCCAGAAAGGAGATCTTTGGTCATTTGGACGGGATGTGTCCGTTGCGGCAGGCTGAAAATTCTGCTAAAATAGGACCTATCAAGTTTTCTGTACGCCCCAGAGCGCGGGCCGCTCAGATGAGCGGGCGCCCAGGGCGATCCGAAGGGGGAGTTTTATGGACGTCAGTTGGAAGCGCCGGATGGAGTACGGCGTGAAAAAGCGGATCACAGGCGTGGTCTTTTTCTTTTTGTGGCGGGCCTTCAAGGCCCTGTACCGCTGTGACAGCCGGGTCAAGGCCGAGCTGGACAGCTGGCCGGAGGGGCTGACCCTGCACATGCAGGCGGGGAAAGAGGGGCCTCATCTGGCGGTGAAGCGGACGGCGGACGGTCCGGTGCGGGTCAAGTCCGGCTTTGAGAGCACCCAGGTGGATGTGCGCTTCAAGAGCCTGGACAGCGCCTTCAAGCTGGCCACCGGGCGGCTGGGGGTGGCCCAGGCCTACGCCCAGCACCGGTTCTATCTCTATGGGGACATCGCCATCACCATGTCCTTTGTCCGCTGCGTGGACATCATCGAGGGGTATCTCTTCCCCCGCTTCATCACCCGCCACATCCTCAAGGGCGCTCCTGTGAAGGAACTGTCCAGCCTGGCCGTCTACCGCAAGGTACTGTTCGGCATCTGATCGGAGGTCACATATCATGCTGCAATACATCCCTGATTACTATGAATTTCAAAATTCCGCCAAGCTGCTCAGCGGCGAGCGGGCCTTAGAACACATCCCCTATGAGCTGAGAGTGCGCCGCTGCAAGCGGCCCATGCTCCTCAGCGACCGGGTGCTGGAGAAGTTCGGCGCCGTGGCCACGGTGACCGACGCCATGTACCAGGGGGAGGTCACCCCCGCCGCCTGCTTCCTGGACATCCCGGCGGACTCCGCCGTGGAGGTGGTCAACGAGGCGGCCCGGCAGTTTAGGGCGGCAAACTGCGACTCCATCATCGCTGTGGGGGGCGGCTCGGTGCTGGACACGGCCAAGGGCGTGTCCATGCTGGTCACCCACGGGGCGGACGACCTGATGGAGCTCATGGGCTGTGAGTCCATGGACCAGGGCAGCCGGGTGCCCTTTGTGGCCATCCCCACCACCGCCGGCACCGGCAGCGAGGCCACCATGGTGGCCGTCATCAAAAACCCGGAGAAAAAGCTGAAAATGGAGTTCATCTCCCACTTCCTGCTGCCCGACGTGGCGGTGCTGGACCCCCGGATGACCGCCACTCTGCCCCCCAAGACCACCGCCTCCACCGGCATGGACGCCCTGTGCCACGCCATCGAGGGGTACACCTGCCTCCAGCGCAACCCGGCCAGCGACGGCTACGCCGTGTCCGCCATCGAGATCATCCGGGAGAACCTGGACACGGCGGTGACCAATGGGAAAGACCTGAAGGCCCGGCTGGCCATGGCCAACGCCGCCTACCTGGCCGGGGCGGCCTTCTCCAACTCCATGGTGGGCCTGGTCCACGCCATCGGCCACGCCCTGGGGGGCGTGTGCCATGTGCCCCACGGGGACGCCATGACCATCCTGCTGCCCTGGTGCATGGAGTTCAATATGGACACCATTGGCCACCTCTATGGCCGGCTCTACCTCCACCTGGGAGGGTATGAGAACTTCGTCAAGGCCAAGGTGGAGGACTACGGCCGCCTGTCCGTCCAGACGGTGCGGGACATGACCGCCCGCTACCACCAGTTCTGCAACCTGCCCATCACCCTGTCCCAGGCCGGGGTGAAGAAGGAGGACTTCGAGGCGGTGGCCCGCACCGCCCTCAACGACGGGGCCATGATCGTCAACCCCAAGCAGGTGACCTTTGACGACGTGATCGCCATCCTGAACGCCGCGTACTGAGGAGGGAGCGCCATGGATATCCAACAGATCGTGCAGCGCCAGCACGACTACTTCGCCACCGGCGCCACCCTGGACGTGAAGGGGCGGCTGACCGCCCTGGACCGGCTGCGCGCCGCCATCGAGAAATATGAGGGGGAGATCAACGCCGCCCTGAAGGCGGACCTGAACAAATCCCCCTTTGAGACCTATATGTGCGAGGTGGGGCTGGTGCTCAATGAGCTCAGCTACATCCGCAAGCGGACCCGCCGCTGGGCCCGGGACAAGCGGGTGCCCACGCCTCTGTCCCAGTTCAAGTCAGTGAGCTTCCGCCACCCGGAGCCCTACGGCGTGGTGCTGGTCATGGCCCCCTGGAACTACCCCTTCATGCTGGCCATGGAGCCGGTGGTGGGGGCCATCGCCGCGGGCAACTGCGTGGTGATGAAGCCGTCGGCCTATTCCCCCGCCACCTCGGCGGTGATGGCCAAGCTGGTGGCGGAGACCTTCGACCCCCGATTTTTCACCGTGGTGGAGGGGGGCCGGGCGGAGAACCAGGCCCTGCTGGACCAGAAGTTCGACTACATCTTTTTCACCGGGGGCACTGCCGTGGCCAGGGAGGTGATGGCCAAGGCGGCCAAGCACCTCACCCCCGTCAGTCTGGAGCTGGGGGGGAAGAGCCCGTGCATCGTGGACGAGACGGCCAACATCAAGGTGGCGGCCAAGCGGCTGGCCTTCGGCAAGTTCCTCAATGCCGGCCAGACCTGCGTGGCCCCGGACTATCTCTTCGTCCACGAGAGCGTCCGGGATGAGCTGGTGGCAGAGCTGGAGAAGAACGTCCAGGCGTTCTTCGGGGACGACCCCTTGGCTGACCCGGACTATGTGAAGATCATCAACGACAAGCACTATCAGCGCATCCAGGGGCTGATCGCCGGGGAACACGCCGTGTTCGGCGGCCAGGTCCGGGACGGGCGGATCGCCCCCACCCTGCTGGACGGCATCACCGGGGACAGCCCCATCATGCAGGAGGAGATCTTTGGCCCGGTGCTGCCCATGATGACCTACCAGGACCTGGACCAGGTCATCGCCTTCATCACCGGCCGGCCCAAGCCCCTGGCCCTGTACCTGTTCACCACCGACCACGACACGGAGCGGAAGGTGCTGGAGCGGGTGTCCTTCGGCGGCGGCTGCGTCAACGACACCGTCATCCACCTGGCCACCCCCTATATGCCCTTCGGCGGGGTGGGGGACAGCGGCATGGGGGGATACCACGGCAAGTACAGCTTCGACACCTTCACCCACTACAAGAGCATTTTGAAGAAGGCCAACTGGCTGGACCTGCCCATGCGCTATAAGCCCTATACCGACGGCAACTTCAAGCTGCTGCGGATGTTTTTGAAGTGATCCGGCCGCTCTGGCCGGGAGAGCCCCTGTCCCTCTGGCATGACACGATGCCCGAGGGACAGGGGCCCTTTGCGTCCCGGCAGGACTGTTTTTCCCAAGAGAAAAGCCGTTGTGCTTTCCTGCGGAGCGTGGTATAATAAAATGCTTACCATCCCGCTTGCCGTGGGCCTGGCCTCTGGCGGGGCAAACGGGCATATGACAGTTGACTTAGAACGGACGTTCTAATATAATGGACAGGACAGCAGAAGAGGCAGGAGGGGACGACATGCCGAAATTCAAAGTGGTCTCGGAATACACGCCTTCCGGCGACCAGCCGGAGGCCATCGCGGAGCTGGCCGCGGGCATCAAAGCCGGGCTGGACGAGCAGACCCTGCTGGGGGTCACCGGGTCGGGCAAGACCTTCACCATGGCCAAGGTCATCGAGGCGGTGCAGCGGCCCACCCTGGTGCTGGCCCACAACAAGACCCTGGCCGCCCAGCTGTGTTCGGAGTTCAAGGAGTTCTTCCCGGAAAACGCGGTGGAGTATTTCGTGTCCTACTACGACTACTACCAGCCGGAGGCCTATATCCCCCACACGGACACCTTCATCGAGAAGGACTCGTCGGTCAACGACGAGATCGACCGGCTGCGCCTGTCCGCCACCGCCGCCCTGTTCGAGCGGCGGGACGTGATCGTGGTGTCCTCCGTCAGCTGCATCTACGGCCTGGGTGAGCCGGAGGACTTCGAGAAGATGATGATCTCCCTGCGGGAGGGCATGACCATGGAGCGGGACGAGCTGCTCCGCCGGCTCATCGAGATCCGCTACGAGCGCAACGACATCGCCTTCGAGCGGAACATGTTCCGGGTCCGGGGGGACACGGTGGAGGTGTGGCCCGCCTACTGGAAGGACACCGCTCTGCGCATCGAATTTTTCGGAGACGAGGTGGACCGCATCTCCGAGATCAATGTGGTCACCGGCACCCCCATCCGGCGGCTGAACAGCATCCCCATCTGGCCCGCCAACCACTATGTCACCCCCAAGGAGAAGATGGACGCCGCCATCCAGGAGATCTATAAGGAGCTGGAGGAGCGGGTGGCCTTCTTCGAGTCGGAGGGCAAGCTGGTGGAGGCCCAGCGGCTGAAGCAGCGCACCATGTACGATGTGGAGATGATGCAGGAGCTGGGCTACTGCTCGGGCATCGAGAATTACTCCCGGGTCATCGAGGGGCGTCCGGCGGGCTCGCCCCCCCACACCCTGCTGGACTACTTTCCCAAGGACTTCGTCCTGTTCATCGACGAGAGCCATGTGACCCTCCCCCAGGTGCGGGCCATGTACAACGGCGACCGGGCCCGCAAGACCACCCTGGTGGACTACGGCTTCCGCCTCCCCTGCGCCTTTGATAACCGGCCCCTGAAATTTGACGAATTTGCGGAGCGGATCAATCAGGTGGTCTACGTCTCCGCCACCCCTGGCCAGTATGAGCGCACCCGCTCGGGCCAGATCGTGGAACAGGTCATCCGCCCCACCGGCCTGCTGGACCCGGAGGTTCAAGTCCGCCCGGTGGAGGGCCAGATTGACGATCTCATAGACGAAATCAACCTCCGCACCGCCAAGGAGGAGCGGGTTCTGGTCACTACCCTCACTAAGAAAATGGCGGAGGATCTGACTGCCTACTTGACCGACGCAGGCATCAAAGTGCGCTATATGCACCACGACATCGACACCATAGAGCGCATGGAGATCATCCGGGATCTGCGCCTGGGCACCTTTGACGTACTGGTGGGCATCAATCTGCTGCGAGAGGGCCTGGATCTGCCGGAAGTGTCCCTGGTGGCCATCCTGGACGCCGACAAGGAGGGCTTTTTGCGCAGCGAAACCTCCCTGATTCAGACCATCGGCCGTGCCGCACGAAACGCGGAGGGCCTTGTCATCATGTACGCGGACACCATTACCCCCTCCATGCGCAGCGCCATTGACGAGACGGCTCGCCGCCGCAAGCTCCAGGACGACTACAACAAGGCCCATGGCATCACCCCGAAGACCATCCGCAAGTCTGTCCGGGACCTCATCGAGATCTCCCAGTCCGCAGAACAGGCGGCCCCTCCCGGCACCGCCGCCCACCTGTCCAAGCAGGAGCGGGCCGAGGCCATTGCCAAGCTGGAAAAGCAGATGCGGGAGGCCTCCAAGATGCTGGAATTCGAATACGCCGCAGTGCTGCGTGACAAGATCATGGAGCTGCGGGGTGGGAAATAAGCTCTGCCAATCGGGCAGACAATTGCCCAAGTTATAGGACACAACACCCAGGAGCTGCTTATGAGAATCCTAATTCTCGGCTGCTGCGGCAACGGAAAATCCACCTTCGCCCGGAAGCTCAGCGAGAAAACCGGGCTTCCGGTGGTGCATATGGACCAGCTGTTCCGGCTCCCCCGCCGGAGCTGCCTGTGGGGCGTTTTGCACCGGTATCCCCAATATCACGGGCGCACCCGTTCCGACATGACAGATGAATGCCCGGAGCGGCTGGATTGGGATTTCCTGCGCTATACCTGGGATTTTAAAGCGACACAGGGGGATGCCCTCCGGCAGACCATCCGGGAGAGCGGAAAGCCCTGCGTGGTATTCAGAAGTCACCGGCAGGCGGAGGACTATTTAAACCGCCGACTTACACAAGAAAGCAACATGGATTGAGGGGAATAGAAATGCAAACACACATTGAAATCAAGGGTGCTCGCACCCACAATTTAAAAAACATCGACGTCTCCATCCCCCGGGACAAGCTGGTGGTGCTGACCGGCGTCTCCGGCTCGGGCAAGTCCAGCCTGGCCTTTGACACCATCTACGCCGAGGGCCAGCGCCGTTATGTGGAGAGTCTGTCCTCCTACGCCCGGATGTTCCTGGGGCAAATGGACAAGCCGGATGTGGACTACATTGACGGCCTCTCCCCCGCCATCTCCATCGACCAGAAAACCACCTCCAAAAACCCCCGCTCCACCGTGGGCACGGTGACCGAGATCTACGATTACCTCCGCCTCCTTTGGGCCAGGGTGGGCACCCCCCACTGCCCCAACTGCGGCAAGGAGATCAAGCAGCAGACCATTGACCAGATCGTGGACCAGATCATGGCCCTGCCCGAAGCCACCCGCATCCAGGTCATGGCCCCAGTCATCCGGGGCAAAAAGGGTGAGCACGTCAAGGTCTTGGAGCAAGCCCGGAAGTCAGGCTATGTCCGGGTCCGGGTAGACGGCATCATCTATGACCTGACCGAGGAGATCAAACTGGAAAAAAACAAAAAGCACTCCATCGAGGTGGTGGTGGACCGTCTAGTGGTCAAGGAGGGGATCAACCGCCGCCTGACCGACTCCCTGGAAACCGCCTCCAACCTCTCCGGCGGGCTGATTATCATCAACCTGCTCCGGGAGAACCGGGACCTGTCCTTCTCCCAGAATTACGCCTGCGAGGACTGCGGCATTTCCATCGAGGAACTGTCCCCCAGAATGTTCTCCTTCAACAACCCCTTTGGCGCATGTCCCACCTGCACGGGCCTGGGCAGCCAGCTAAAAATCGACCCGGAGATGATTGTCCCCAATCCCTCCCTGTCCCTGCGGGATGGCGCAATTGCCGCCCCGGGCTGGAGCAACATCCGGGGGGACAGCATTGCCCGGATGTACTTCGACGCCCTGGCCCTGAAATACCATTTCTCTCTGGATGAGCCTTATGAATCCATCAATGCCGAGGCTAAACGGGCTATTCTGTACGGCACTGAGGGGGAAACTCTCACCCTGCACTATGAGCAGGCCAGGGGCCGCGGCACCCTGTACCAGCCCTTTGAGGGCGTGGTGAACAACCTGGAGCGCCGCTACCGGGAAACCCAGTCCGAATCCACCAAGAAGGAGCTGGAGGAGTGCATGAGCGACTACCCCTGCCCCACCTGCCATGGGATGCGCCTGCGCAAGGAGTCCATGGCGGTCACAGTGGGCGGCCTGTCTATCTACCAGTTCTGCGAAAAGTCCGTCAACGACGCCATAACCTTTATCGACGGCTTACAGCTGACAGAGACCCAGCTGTTCATTGCGGAGCGCATCCTAAAGGAGATCAAGAGCCGGCTGGCCTTCCTGCGCAGCGTGGGCCTGGACTATTTAACCCTGTCCCGCCAGGCGGGCACCCTGTCCGGGGGCGAGACCCAGCGCATCCGCCTGGCCACCCAGATCGGCTCCTCCCTGATGGGGGTGCTCTATATTCTGGACGAGCCTTCCATCGGCCTGCACCAGCGGGACAATGACCGCCTGCTGGACACCATGAAGCACTTGCGGGACCTGGGCAACACCCTGCTGGTGGTGGAGCATGACGAGGACACCATGCGGGCTGCGGACTATATTGTGGACGTCGGACCTGGCGCGGGCATCCATGGGGGCACCATTGTGGCTGCCGGCACCGCCCAGGAAATCATGGCCTGCCCTGACTCCATCACCGGCGCCTATCTCTCTGGCCGCAAGCACATCCCGGTTCCCTCCCAGCGCCGTCCCGGCAATGGGAAGTTCCTGACCGTCCGGGGGGCCAGGGAAAACAACCTGAAGAACATCGACGTCTCCATCCCCCTGGGCACCCTGACCGTGGTCACCGGTGTCTCCGGCTCCGGCAAGTCCAGCCTGGTCAACGAGATCATCTTCAAGAAGCTGGGCGCTACGCTGAACCATATGAAGGCCCGGCCGGGCAAACACAGCCGCATAGAGGGCCTGGAATACCTGACCAATGTCATCGCCATCGACCAATCTCCCATCGGCCGCACCCCCCGCTCCAACCCGGCAACCTACACCGGCCTCTTCACTGATATCCGGGAGCTCTTCGCCGCCACCCAGGACGCCAAGAGCCGGGGTTACAACTCTGGCCGCTTCTCCTTCAATGTCAAGGGGGGGCGCTGCGAGGCCTGCCAGGGGGACGGCCTGCTGAAAATCGAGATGCACTTCCTCCCGGACGTCTATGTCCCCTGTGAGGTCTGCAAGGGCAAGCGCTATAACCGGGAGACCCTGGAGGTCAAGTACAAGGGGAAGAACATTGCCGATGTGCTGGAAATGACTGTGGAGGAGGCCCTGGACTTTTTCTCAGCTGTCCCCAAGCTGCGCAACAAGCTGCAAACCCTGTACGACGTGGGGCTGGGCTATGTCAGCCTGGGCCAGTCCTCCACCACCCTGTCCGGGGGCGAGGCCCAGCGGGTGAAGCTGGCCAGCGAGCTTTCCAAACGCTCCACCGGCTCCACCTTCTATATCCTGGACGAGCCCACCACCGGCCTGCACACTGCGGACGTACACCAGCTGGTGGATGTGCTCCAGCGCCTGGTGGAGAACGGAAACACCGTGCTGGTCATTGAGCACAATCTGGACGTCATCAAGACCGCCGATTACCTCATCGACCTAGGCCCGGAGGGGGGGGCAGGGGGCGGCAAGATCGTCTGCACCGGCACCCCGGAGCAGGTGACCCAATGTCCGGAATCCTACACCGGCCATTATCTGAAGCCCATGCTGGATACCCACCAGGAGGGCGGCGCCCATGATGATCTGGATTGACGCCGACACCTGTCCGGTGAAGGAGATTGTCCTCCGCCTGGCAAAGCAGCGCCACTTGCCGGTCACCATGGTCTGTGACACCTGTCACCAGCTCTGGGGCAGCTACGCCACTGTCCTAACCGTTGACCGCCAGGGAGACTCCGCCGACCTGGCCATTCTGAACCGGGCGGACAAGGGGGATGTCTTGGTGACCCAGGACTACGGCCTGGCGGCCCTGGCCCTGGGCAAGGGCCTCTATGCCATGCACCACAGCGGCATGGAGTTCACCAGCGAAAACATCGACGAGCTTCTCTTCACCCGGGCCCTGTCCGGGAAACTGCGCCGGGCGGGCAGGCGCACCGGCGGGCCGAAAAAGCGCACTCAAAGGGACAACCTGGCTTTTGAATCGGCCTTCGGCCGGCTTTTGGATCGGATTTCTCCCCTCGGAAACTAAACAAAGATTTTTCTTGTCTTATCTCCCCCTCTTATGGTAAAATATTCTACGGGATTTTTCCCCTCTATTAACTTTACGACAAAGGAGTTACGTCCATGGCCTGGTTCACCAGTACATTAGCCGGCAAGTATTTACTCACCCTGCTGCTTGCAATGGTGCCCGTGGCAGAGCTTCGCGCCGCCATTCCCTTCGGCGTGGCCCTGGGGGTACCGGAGCTGCACGCCGTTGTGCTGAGCATCATCGGCAATCTGATCCCCGTCCCCTTTATCATCATCTTTATTCGTCAGATTTTCAACCATATGCGCCGCTGGAGCCCCCGTCTGGACAATCTGATCTCCCGCCTGGAGACCCGAGCCCATCTCAAGGGCAACACCGTGCGGAAGTACGGGGCCATCGGCCTTTGCATCCTAGTTGCAATCCCCCTGCCCGGCACAGGGGCCTGGACTGGCGCCCTGGTGGCCGCCCTGCTGGACATCCGCATGCGCCGGGCGATGCCCGCCATCACTTTGGGCGTCTGTATCGCCGCAATCATTGTCATTTGTGTGACCTACGGGGTCACCTCCATCCTGTAACCGACGCACCACTTCTGTCTCTCAGTCATAGACTGAGACGGAGGTGGTTTCATGTCTGCGCTGGATATTTTAATCGCGCTGTTTGCCGCCATTGGCATTCTCGCCGTTCTGTGGTTTGTAATCGGAAAAATTCTCACCCCTGCCCCCGCTGTCCCCTCCGGCCTCTTTGAGGTGCTCCCCGCCTCCGGTGACGGACACCAGTTGGAGCAGCAGGTCCGTTCCATCCTGTGGCAGAACTACTGCCAGGGCATCTCCTGCCCGCTGATTCTGGCGGACATGGGATTGGACGGCGAGGGCCGGAAAGCAGCCCAATGCTTGACCCGCCGCTGGCCGGCGGTTCAGCTCTGCAAAGGGGAGGAACTGGGCACGCTGCTATCCCAGAAGGCCAGTGAACCTACAAATTGACCGTCATTTTACGAAAGAAGGTGACACCATGTCTGACCCCAATGAACGGGACTCCCTGGACGGGACCGTTGAGACCATCGTCTATCAGAACCAGGAGAACGGCTACACCGTCCTCCGCCTGGAACAGGAATCCCAGCTTTATACCGTAGTGGGCTGCATGCCCGGTGTGGCCGCCGGCGAGGAAATCTGTGTCACCGGGGCCTGGACCCGCCATCCCGCCTTCGGCCCTCAGTTCAAGGCCGAGACCGTTGAGCGGCGGATTCCATCCACCACCAAGGCCATCTTTAACTACTTAGCCTCAGGCATTGTCAAGGGCATTGGCGTCATGACCGCCCGCCGGATTGTGGACGCCTTCGGGGAGGACTCCCTGAATATCATTGAGCAACACCCCGACCAGCTGGCCACCATCAAGGGCATCAGCAAGAAAAAGGCAGTGGAGATCAGCGCCTATTTCCAGCAGCAGGCGGGCATGCGGCATCTCATGGAGTTTCTAACCCGGCATGAACTGCCGGTTTCCCTGGGCACTGCCCTGTGGCGGCAATTCGGGCAGGACGCCCTTGCCATCATCCAGGCCAATCCCTACCTGTTGGTGGGCGAGCCATACCGGGTGCGCTTCGCCGCCGCCGACGCCCTGGCCCCATCCCTGGGAATCGGGGCCGGGGACGCCATGCGGGCAGAGGCCGGCGTCATCTTTGAACTGTCCCACAACCTGGGCAACGGCCATGTGTTCTTGCCCGCCAACAAGCTGATCCCCGCTAGCTGCAAGCTGCTGGACCTGCCGGAGGAACCCATATCCAACGCGCTGGACAGCCTGGTGGAGCAGGGCCGCGTCGTCCGAGAGGGGATTGCCGGAGAGGACGCCTGTTATCTGACCAGCCTGTACCATGCGGAGGCGGAGGTGGCCAGCCGGCTCACCGAAATGACCCGTCAGGAACTGCTGCCTCCGGACAACATCGACGGGATCATCCGCCGCATTGAGCGGGAGCAGCACATCGAATACGCCCCCCAGCAGCGGGAGGCGGTGGAGCTGGCCGCCAGGCGGCAGGTCATGCTGCTGACCGGCGGCCCCGGCACCGGCAAGACCACGTCCCTCCGGGGCATCCTGGAGCTGTTTGGCGCCATGGGCCTGAAAACCGCCCTGGCCGCCCCCACCGGCCGGGCTGCCAAACGGCTGGGGGATCTCTGCGGCACCGAGGCAACCACCGTTCACCGCCTGCTGGAAACCGGCTTTGACCGGGAAACCGGAGAGCTGGCCTTCTGCAAAAACCAGTCCAATCCCCTGGACGTGGGCGCGGTCATCGTAGACGAGACCTCCATGGTGGACCTTCCCCTGTTGGACGCCCTTTTGGCGGCGCTGAAGAACGACTGCCGCCTGATTTTAGTGGGGGATCCGGATCAACTCCCCTCCGTGGGCCCCGGCAACCTGTTTGCCGACCTGATTCGCAGCGGGACAATCCCGGCGGTCCGCCTGACAGAGATCTTCCGCCAGGCCCAGGAGTCTGCCATTGTCATGAACGCCCACAGGGTCAATCAGGGACAGCTTCCCACCCTGAGCAATAAGTCCACCAGCGATTTCTTCTTTATGCGCCGGCTGGACTCCCAGAGGGCTGTGGAGACCATTGTGGAGCTGTGTAAAATCCGTCTGCCAGAGCACATGGGCATCCCCGCAGACCAAATCCAAGTGCTCTCCCCCACCCGTAAATATGACACCGGAACCCGGAACCTGAACATCGCCCTACAGGCCGCGCTGAATCCCCCCACCCCCGGCAAAAACGAGCGCAGATACGGCTCCTTCACCTACCGGGAGGGGGATCGGGTGATGCAGATCAAGAACAATTACGACATTATGTGGCGGGAAAAGGGACGGTCCCGGGGCGGCATGGGGATCTTTAACGGTGACGTGGGCTTTATCGAGTCCATTGATCCCCGGGGGGAAACCATCCTGGTGAACTTCGATGACCGCATGGTGGAGTACACCCCCGACATGCTCAACGAGCTGGAGCCCGCCTTCGCTATGACAGTCCATAAATCCCAGGGCAGCGAATATCGGGCCGTGGTGCTGACCGCCCTGGACGGTGCGCCCATGCTCCTCTCCCGGGGGGTGCTTTACACCGCCATCACCAGGGCCAAGGAGCTGCTGATCATTGTGGGCGATGACCAGGTTGTCGCTCATATGTGCGCCAACAACCGCCAGGCCCGGCGGTACTCCGGCTTGCGTGCCAGGTTGGTACGGCGCAGTCAAACGGTTGAAGGATAAAAAAGAGGCCCGCTGTTTCCGCAGCGGGCCTCAATTTAAAATTCGTTCCGGTATTCAATTAGTGGCAGCAGCTACTGTCTTCGCCGCAATGGTGCTCACCGCAGGCTTGGCCCTCCTCATGCTCATGGTGATCACACATGGCATTGGGATCCCCCACGGGTTTCCCCTCCAGCAGTTTGCCTATGGCTTCCTCCACAGAGCCGGTTGCGCCGGGAATCACCTGAATCCCCTGGGCCGCCAGAGCGTTCCGGGCGCCGCCGCCAATGCCGCCGCAGATCAGCGCATTCACCTGGCTTTCCCCCAGCAGATCCGCCAGAGCGGAATGGCCGGTGCCGTTGGAATTTAGCGTCGTCCGGTTGACAATCTTTCCTTCCTCCAGGGGGAACAGCTCAAAGGAGGGGCAGCGGCCGAAGTGCTGGAAAATCTTGCCGTTCTCAGCGGCCACAGCCACCACAACGCGGGAGGCCCGGGCCAGCTTCCGCTCAATGAGGGCGGCAGGTTCCTGAAATGCGCTGACATCGATGTTTTCAATCTGGCCAGCATCGCAGGCAGCAGCCATGGCAGGATTAATGGGCAGCTGTCCCAGGACGGAAACCCCGTTGGCATTCGCCGTCTCTTGCAGATGGGACTCGCCAAAGATCTTGTGGATCTTGCCGCAGTCCGGGCACTGGAAGTAAGCGTAATTTTCTATCAGTCCCAGGATGGGGATATTCATCATCTGGGCCATCTTCACAGCCTTGGTGACGATCATACTGACCAGGTCCTGGGGAGAGGTCACCACGATGATGCCATCCACAGGCAGGGTCTGGAACACGGTCAGGGGCACATCGCCGGTCCCGGGAGGCATATCCACAAACATATAGTCCACATCCCCCCAGACAACATCCGTCCAGAACTGCTTGACCGTGCCGGCAATCACCGGACCGCGCCAGATCACAGGATCCGTCTCGTTGGTGGTCAGCAGGTTCAAGGACATGATCTTGATCCCGGTGCCCGTCACGCTGGCCAGGACGCCGCGATCATCCCCTTGGGCAATTTCGTGTACCCCGAACAGCTTGGGGATGGAGGGGCCTGTGATGTCCGCATCCAGCACGGCCACCTCGTAGCCCTTGCGGCGCATGGCCACGGCCAGGGACGCGGTCACCAGGCTCTTGCCCACGCCGCCCTTGCCGGAAACAACGCCGATCACATGCTTGATATTGGAATAGGGATTGCACGGCTCACGGAAGTCGCGGGAGGCGCAGTCCTGCCCGCAGGAACCGCACTGATGGGTGCATTCTTCTGCCATTTTTAGAAAGCTCCTTTAAATATACATAATTTGCAGGTTTATTATGAGGCTGTCCCGCCAGTTTGTCAACCCGCAAAACAGCACCCAAATCAGCCCTGTACGCCGGTCACTTCATAGCCGGCATCCACCACCGCAGCTGTGAGAACCGAATCCTCCACCGGGTCAGACAGGGTGACAGTGGCGCACTTGCCCTCCAGGTCGGCCTTGGCCTGGGCAACGCCCTGAACCTGGCTCAGGGCCTTCTCTACTCGGGCTACGCAGTGCTTACACATCATGCCCTCAATCATAAGCTTCTTTTCCATGTTCGGTTCAACTCCTTATCAACTGATACCCCCTAGGGGTAATTTTTACAAGTTCATTATAGCAAACCCGAACGCCGTGTCAAGCCTCTTTTCCTCATAAGAAGCCGCTGTGCCTGCACACAAAACGCCTGCTCTGGCCAATCCAAAGCAGGCGTCCTGTGGTTATTCTGCGGCCTGTCTGGCCGTACCGCCATTGTCCCTCTCCCTGAACAGCAGAGAAATGCACCAGATGGCTGCAAGGCCAACCAGGGTATAGACGATGCGGCTGAGCATGGAGGTGGAACCTCCGAACAGCCAAGCCACCAGGTCAAACCGGAATAGGCCAATCATGCCCCAATTCAGGCCGCCAATGATGGACAGAATCAATGCAATACGATCAATAATCATAATCGTTCCTCCCTTTACAGCTTGCATCTCTACTATGTCCGTTTCCTAGGAATTTATGCAATCGTTCGTTGATTCCTTGGAATCTTCTGTTATAATTTATAAAAAAGTTTTTTTCGAATTTTTATTTAGGAGAATTGCAATGACTTTAAGATACGCAAAACCAGAGGATCTATCCCAGTTGACCGCCGTGGAGGCTGTCTGCTTCCCCGCCGCCGAGGCCGCCAGTGAGGAATCCCTCCGGGCCAGGCTGGCCGCCTTCCCCCGCCATTTCTGGCTGTTGGAGGACGACACCGGAAGAATCATCAGCTTCGTCAATGGCATGGTCACCCACCAGCCGGACCTGACCGACGATCTCTACGGGGACGCCAGCCTCCATCGGGAGGATGGCAAGTGGCAGATGATCTTCGGCGTGGATACCCTGCCGGAATACCGCCGCCAGGGCTGCGCCGGGCGGCTGCTGCGCTGGGCAATCCGGGACGCAAAGGAGCAGGGTCGTCTAGGGTTGGTTTTAACCTGCAAGGACCGGCTGGCCCCATACTATGCCTCCTTCGGCTTTCAAGACGAGGGGATCTGTGAGTCCACCCACGGCGGGGCCGTCTGGCACCAGATGAGATTGACCTTTGAACAACAGTAGGCCGAAGCATCGGCCTTGAAGTTGCGGGGCGGCCTGTTAACAGCCCCGCAGTTCATTTAACCGATCCACCGAGCCATGGCCTCGTCGATCATCTTGACGCACCTGTCCACCTGGGGCAGATCCTCAGGCACCAGGTTGGTCAGAGGCGCACGGACTCCGCCAATGTCCAGGCCCTCACGCCGGCGCAGGACCTCCTTGATGGCGGCATACAGACTGCCCTTGGTGGCGGACAGCGCATAGATGATCGTGTCAATATCATGCTGCACCTGGCGGGCGTTTTCGATATCCCCCGCCTTGACCAGTTCAAAGACCTTTTGAAACAGCTCCGGCATGACGCCATAGGTGCCCCCAATCCCCCCGTCAGCGCCCATCACCAGCCCGGAGACCAGCTGTTCGTCAGGGCCGTTGAACACCACGAAGGGGCGGTCGTCCCGGGTGCCCTCATCCTTGAACAGCCGGATGTCCTGGACCAGCATGGAGGAGTTCTTCACAGCGATGACATTGGGGTTTTTGATCATCTCCCGGAACAGCGGTACGGTCAGGAAGACCCCGGTGAGCTGAGGGATATTATAGATCACGAAATCCATATTGGGGGCGGCAGCGCTGATGGCATTCCAATAGTCTGCGATGGAATACGCAGGTAGCTTAAAGTAAATGGGCGGAATGGCGGCGATGGCGTCCACCCCCACGGACGCAGCA
>CAYLVH010000028.1:0-18454 GCA_964387095.1 uncultured Oscillospiraceae bacterium | reverse complement strand
CATGCGGTATCTAACTGATTAACAATCATACAAAGAGACTGTGGTTGGAGCCTTTCTGTAACCATCAAGTGGTAGGATAATAAAACCAATCCGCAGTATCTTCAAACAGTATAGCAGACAGACCTTGGAGAGGGTCTATAAACACTACTACTATAATACGAGGATAAAAATGCATGAGAATACTGGTAGTTGATGATGAAAAGGTTCTGGTAAAGGGAATCAAATTCAACCTGCAAAACGAGGGCTATGAGGTAGAGACCGGGAGCGACGGCGAGGAGGCTGTGGAGCTGGCCCGCACAGGCCGGTTTGACCTGATTATTCTGGATTTGATGATGCCTAAAATTGACGGACTTCAAGCCTGTATGAAGATTCGGGAGTTTTCCAATGTGCCCATTATCATGCTGACAGCCCGCAGCGAGGATGCGGATAAGATCATGGGCTTTGAATGCGGCGCAGATGACTATATCACAAAGCCCTTCAACATTTTGGAATTAAAGGCCCGGATCCGCGCCATGCTCCGCAGGGCGGGTGCGGCAAGCCAGGTCAAGGCGGCTGAGCGGGAGACTGTCTCCGTGGGCCACATCACGCTGGACGCCGTCCGGCGGATAGCCTATCGGGATGGAACGCCCATAGAGCTGACTGCCAAGGAGTTTGACCTGATGGAGCTGCTGATGAAGAATCCGAATAGGGTTTACAGCCGGGAAAAGCTGCTGGACCTGGTGTGGGGTTATGAATATCAAGGGGAGATCCGCACAGTTGACGTGCATATCCGCCGCTTGAGGGAGAAGCTGGAGCGGAATCCGGCTTCCCCGGAATACATCCTGACCAAGTGGGGTGTGGGCTATTACCTGAAGGGCACGCAGGTCTAAGACCGAAGGGTAGATTATGAAGAGGAGGCGTCTGTCCATGGCCGGAAAATGGAATAGAAGCAGCTCAGACAGGCGCGTTGCCTGGTGGCAGAGCATCCGGGTCCGGTTTTTCCTTTCTTATTTCTTTCTCATTGCGGCGGTGCTGGTGGTCTTGAATACCTATCCCATCCTGGCCATGCAGAATTCGGTCTTCCATATGAAGCAGACCTCGGTGCAAAACCAGGCTACGGTGGTGGCCTCGGCGCTGTCCAGCCTGCAAACCCTAACCGGAGATGAGGTGGAGCAGGTGATGAATCAGCTGGACACCTCCGGCCTAAACCGGTTGATTGTGACGGATGAAATGGGCCTGATTCTCTATGATACCACAGAGAATGAGGACAGCGTGGGGAGATATGCCCTGCTGAATGAGACAGTTCAGGCCCTGCAGGGAAAGGACGTGTTTCGCTCTGTCTATTCGGAGGACGCCTTCCGAAGCAGAGCGGCTGTGCCTGTGACTTATCGCGGGATGCTGCTGGGCTGCGTTTATGTGTATGATTACGACAGCGACCAAGCCGCGCTGTTGGTGGGCCTCCAGCAGAATCTGCAAACGCTGTCTGTGGTATTTGTAGCGGCTGCCTTTGTAGTCAGCCTGTTGATTTCCGGGTCCATGACCCGGAAAACATCCAAGCTGTTGCAGGGCATCCAGAACACGGAGGGGGGGACCCTGGCCCAGAAGGTGGAGCTCAAGGGGCACGATGAGCTCAACGTTCTGGCGGACGAGTTCAACGACATGACCGACCGCCTGAGCCAGACAGAGGAGGTGCGCCGGCGGTTTGTGTCCGACGCCTCCCATGAGCTGAAAACTCCGCTGGCGTCTATCCGGCTCCTGGCGGATTCCATTTTGCAAACGGAGGATATCGACCATGAGACCATGCGGGAATTTGTGGGCGACATCGGGGAAGAGGCGGAGCGCCTCACCCGCATTACGGAGAAGCTGCTGGCGCTGACCCGCCTGGATGCGGGAAGTGCGACGGAAAAGACCTGGGTGGAGCTGCGGGACACCATTGAAAAGGTACTCCACATGCTTCGGCCGTTGGCGGAGGAAAGGGACGTCAGGCTGGACACCTGCATAGAAGCGCCGGGGCGGATGCTGGCCAATGCAGATGATCTGTATCAGATCGTCTTTAACCTGGCGGAGAACGCCGTGAAATACAATGTGCCCCATGGGGGTGTCCTTCTGACCCTCCGGGAGGAGGGGAGCCAGGTCATCCTGCTGGTGGAGGATACCGGCATCGGCATTCCTGAGGCCGAGCGGGAGAAGATCTTTCACCGCTTCTACCGGGTGGACAAGGCCCGTTCCCCTGGGGCCGGGGGCACCGGACTGGGACTTTCCATCGTCCGGGATATGGTGAAGAAATACAATGGAACCATTGAGACCGGACCGGGCGCGGAAGGCGGAAGCTGGTTCCGGGTGACCTTTTCTGGGGAGGTGAAGGGGGAATGAGGAGGTTGATCGCGGGGCTGCTCGGGCTGATTTTCCTGCTTTCCGCCTGCGGAGCCAAAGAGGAAGAGAACAATTTCCTGATCTATTATGCCGCTTTCGGCAACAGCACCAGTGGCCTGGAAGGGGTAACCTGGAGCGGGGACACGGAGGATGTGGAGGAGATTTTCGATGCCCTCTGCAGGGGGCCGGAAAAGGCTCAGCTGACGAGCCTGATTCCCTCCGGAACCAGCCTGCAAAGCTGGGAGCTTTCCCAGGGCGCCCTGCGGCTGGATCTGTCCGGGGAATACAGCACCCTCTCCGGCGTCTGGCTGACGATTGCCAATTATTGCATCGCCCTGACCATGTGCCAACTGGAACAGGTTAGGATGGTGGCCATCACAGCCGATGGGGAGACCATGACGGAGCGGGAATGGCTGACCGATGGACAGGTGATGCTGGACGGCGGCGAGGGCGACACCGGACAAATATTTGTAAAGCTTTATTTTCCGCTGTCAGACGGGGAAGGAATTGGTGTGGAAGAGTGCCAGCTTGAGATCACCGAGGATTTGACGGCCTCAGAGGCAATTTTGGCCGGACTTTGCGCCGGACCGGAGAACCGGGGACTTTCCGCCTATTTGCCCGGCTCATCGGAGGATATCACACTTTGGATCGACAGCGGAATCTGCTATGTGAATTTGACTGAGGTATGGGTGGAATACCTGGAGACCAGCGAGGCGGGACTGGAGACAGTGCTGCTCTGTATCACCAATTCCCTGTGCAATTTGGATGATGTTTCCTGTGTGCAGTTTCTGATGGATGGCGCCGCTATAGACCGTTGGGCGGAGGTGCAGGGGGATTTTCCTGTATTTCCGGATGTGAGTGAGGCTGTTGAGATTGACAGGCAATAGGGCCGCGTGCTAAAATAGAAAGGAATTTTTTTCATATTTAGAAAGGTAGATCTTTATGAGTGAATACAAAATAAGCACCAAGTGTGTGCAGGCGGGCTATGTGCCCGGCAACGGCGAACCCCGTCAAATCCCCATTGTTCAAAGCACAACCTTCAAGTATGCCACCAGCGAGGCTATGGGGCGGCTGTTTGACCTGGAGGATTCCGGGTATTTTTACTCCCGCCTTCAGAACCCCACCAATGATGCTGTGGCGGCGAAAATCACCGCCATGGAGGGGGGCACCGCGGGCATGTTGACCTCCTCCGGTCAGGCCGCCAACTTCTACGCGGTTTTCAACATCGCAAACTGCGGCGACCACGTTGTGGCCTCCAACTCCATTTATGGCGGTACCTTTAACCTGTTTGACGTGACCATGCGGAAAATGGGCATTGACTTCACCTTCGTCTCCCCTGATGCGACGGAAGAGGAGATCAACGCAGCCTTTAAACCCAACACCAAGTGTGTGTTTGGCGAAACCATTGCAAACCCGGCCCTGACCGTGCTGGATATCCCCAAGTGGGCGAAATGCGCCCATGAACACGGGGTGCCCCTGATTATTGACAACACCTTCCCAACTCCGGTGAACTGCCGCCCCTTCGAATGGGGGGCTGACATCGTTACCCACTCCACCACCAAGTATATGGATGGGCACGGCGCAGGCGTCGGCGGTGCCATTGTGGACTCCGGCAAGTTCGACTGGATGGCCCATAAGGAGAAATTCCCCGGCATGTGTACCCCGGATGACAGCTATCACGGTCTGACCTACGCCGTCAAGTTTGGCCAGGCGGGGGGCTATATTACCAAGTGTACCGCCCAGCTGATGCGTGACCTCGGCGCCATCCAATCTCCCCAGAATGCCTTCCTTCTGAACTTGGGCCTGGAGTCCCTGCATGTCCGGATGCCCCGCCACTGCGAGAACGCCTTGGCCTGTGCCCGGTTCTTGAGCGGCAGCGACAAGGTGGAGTCCGTCAGTTATCCCGGCCTGAAGGGAGACAAGTATTATGAGATCGCCCGGAAGCTCATGCCCAACGGCACCTGCGGCGTGGTTTCCTTTGTGCTCAAGGGGGGCCGTGCCGCTGCAGAGGTCTTTATGAAGGAGCTGAAGCTGGCCGCCATCGAGACCCATGTGGCGGATGCCCGCACCTGCTGCCTGAATCCCGCCACCACCACCCACCGTCAGATGACTGAGGAGCAGCTGGAGCAGGCCGGCATTCCCGCCGGTATGGTTCGTCTGTCCTGCGGCATTGAGGACAAGGAAGACCTGATTGCGGACCTGGCTCAGGCGTTAGCGGCTATCGGCTGAGAGAAAGCGCCCCGGATATGATTTTGTTTTTGCCCTCCGAAAGAAGGTTTGGCCCCTTTCGGAGGGCATTCGTTTGACGCGGAAAAATTTGTGCAAACTGCACTGCCACTCTGGAATTCCTTTATACTTTGTGTTATAATAAACGAAAGTTGCTGGTATATTTTTCCAGATTCGCTATCACAATTGATCGAATCGGCAATGAGGAGGCAATCATGTTGAATGAGATGATAGAGTCCATAAGCCTGGTTCAAACTTTGAACCAGGTCGTTTGCAGTAAGGACCTGAAACAGGCGGTGATGCTTTCGCGTTCCGCGTTTGGAAATCCATTGATTCTGAGCAACCTGGCAAAAACGATTGTTGCAATGACAGAGGAGCCGGAGCTGGTGGATACCCATTGGCAGGATCTGAATGAGACAAAGCGGGTTCCCCTGAGCTGCCTGTCTCGTCCCGAAATTCAGGAGGCATATCAGAAGTCTCAGCTGACCCGAAGGCCGGTTTTGGACGGCCTGGCGGACGACGGCCTGCCCATGCTCCGAAAGGTGCTTCTGTTGGAAGATGCGCCGGTGGGCTATTTGGAGTCGCCCCTCTATTATGGCTTGCCCAACTCAGAACAGATGGAGTTCTTTGACCTGTTGGGGAATTTGCTGGTGATCCGTATGAAGGATGAGCTGGAGCATCCGGCCCTGTCGGATAATATGCTAGACAACTTTGCCTTTGAACTCCTGGAAGGAAACATCACCCATCATGAGCTGATCCAGGAGCGCTTGGATTATTTTCAGTGGGATCTGATGGCAAAGGGATATGCGCAGATCATCAGTATCCGTTGGCTAGATCGGGATGATCGGGGGAGTATTCGATTCCATCAGCTTGCGGAGGAACTGATTCATGCCTTCCACACCTGCCGAGTGTTCCTATACGGCTTGGAAATCAAGATGATCTGCTCGGTGTCCGCGTCTGTTGAGCTGGTTGAGGATTTTATGGACCGTCTCCGGGGTATCCTCAAGAATAAGTCTGTCTCCGCAGGTATCAGCCGTCCTACGGACAAGCTGGAGACCATTTCCGAGTTCCATCTGCAAGCCAAGAAGGCCTCTGTGATCGGCTGCTTGGTGGAGCCGGAGGAGAAGCTGCATACGTTTGACAATCTTTGTATATTTTATGCCCTGGAACTGGCCTGCAAGGATGTGAACTTGGATCAGTTTATCCACTATGGGCTCGCGACCCTGCAAAATTACGATGAGGCCCATGGCACGAATCTGGTAGAATCCCTCCAGCTCTATCTGGCACATAATAAGAACATCGGCGAGGCAGCCGCAGCGCTATTTATCCATCGGAATACGATGAATTATCGGATTTCCAAGATTATGGAGCTGACCCATCTGGATTTGAAGGATCCGAGGGTGGTGGAGCATCTGCTCTTCTCCTTTAGCGTCCTGCAATTTAAGGAGAACTGGGGTTCGGAGCCAGGAGCAACCCGTTCCAACGTGTGATAAAAGACCCACCCGGCCAAGACGCACAAGGAGGATGTGAGAAAAAAACAAATACCTTATTCCGATTTGAAAGCGCTTGTGCTATACTGAATGAAATAAGCCTAGTTATCATAAAATTTCTTGAAAGGTGCTAAGTATTATGAGCAAAAATAAGTATGAATCCCCCTTGGCCTCCCGTTATGCCAGCGATGAGATGCTGTATCTGTTTTCCCCGGACAAGAAGTTTTCCACTTGGCGTCGGCTGTGGGTGGCACTGGCCCGGGCAGAGATGAAGCTGGGCCTGAATGTGACCCAGGAGCAGATCGATGAGATGGAGGCGCATATCACCGACATCGACTATGATCTGGCTGCCAAGTTTGAAAAGGAACTGCGCCATGACGTGATGGCCCACGTCCATACCTTTGGTGCCGCCTGTCCCAAGGCCATGCCCATCATTCACCTGGGGGCAACCAGCTGCTATGTTGGCGACAATACCGACTTAATCCTGATGAAAGAGGGCCTGATCCTGATCCGCAACAAGCTGGTGCGAGTTCTGAACAATTTGGCGAAGTTCGCGGATCAGTACAAGGCGACTCCCACCTTGGGCTATACCCACTATCAAGCTGCCCAGCTGGTCACCGTGGGAAAGCGCGCCACCCTTTGGATGAATGAACTGTTGATGGATCTGCATGAGGTGGAGTACCGCATCGAGACGATGAAGCTGTTAGGCTCCAAGGGCACCACAGGCACCCAGGCTTCTTTCCTGGAGCTGTTTGACGGCGACCATGAGAAGTGCAAAGCCCTGGAGGAAATGATTGCCCAGGAAATGGGGTTCTCCGGCGTGGTCCCGGTGTCTGGCCAGACCTATTCCCGCAAGGTGGATGCAGGGGTGCTGTCCACGCTGTCCGGCATTGCCCAGTCCGCAACCAAGTTTGCTACGGATATGCGCCTGCTGGCCCATATGAAGGAGATCGAGGAACCCTTTGAGAAGAAGCAGATCGGCTCCTCTGCGATGCCCTATAAGCGCAACCCCATGCGCTGCGAGCGAATTTGCGCCCTGAGCCGCTATGTCATTGCGGATGTGATCAATGGATCTGTGACTGCGGCAACCCAGTGGTTTGAGCGCACCCTGGATGACTCGGCCAATAAGCGCCTGTCGATTCCGGAGGCATTTCTGGCCGTGGATGCCATTCTGGGCATCTATGAAAATGTCACTGCCGGCCTGGTGGTGCATGAGAAGGTCATTGAGAAGCACATTCAGGAGGAGCTGCCCTTCATGGCCTCTGAAAATATCATGATGGATGCCGTCAAGCGCGGCGGCAACCGTCAGGAGCTCCACGAGCAGATTCGCCAGGATTCCCTGGAGGCCGGCCACCAGGTCAAGGACCTGGGATTGCCCAATAACCTGATTGACCTGATTGCGGCTGATCCCATGTTCGGCATGACCAAGGAGGAGCTGACTGCACATCTGGATCCCAAGAATTATATTGGCCGCTGCCCCCAGCAGGTGACTGAATTCCTGGAACAGGATGTCCAACCCGTTCTACAGTCTTATGCGGAAGCACTGACCGGCGCGGCTGCGGAACTGAATGTGTAAGCAAGGCAGAAACGGTGTTTGAGGGAGAAACGCCATGAGCAAGAGCTATCTAAAAAAATATTTGGCCGCAGGCGTTACGGCCTTTGTGGTCATCGCCCTGAGTATTATCTTTTATTTCTGCTTTGACCGCATCGTGGGCCTGAGATCTTTCGTGGGAAAGATATTTGCCGCACTGATGCCAGTGATCTGGGGTATTGTGATCGCCTACCTGATTAACCCCATTTACAACCTTCTGCACAGATACTTGTATAAAATTCTGGCCAAGCGAAGTTCCAGGAAATTTTCCCATGCGGTCTCCAAGGGGGCCAGCATTGGCCTGAGCCTGCTGGTATTGGTGTTTATTGTCTATGCGCTGGTGGCCATGATTGTGCCTCAGCTGATCTCCAGTATTTTAAACATTTGGGAGAATGCACCTGCCTATATTTCAGAGATCCGAATTTGGCTGTTTCATCTTTTGGAGAATCAGCCGGAGCTTCGATCCGAGGTTATGAACCTATACAATCGGATTTCCAGCGCAGCCCTGAGTCAGGTGGACGAATATTTGGAAGCCTTGGATCTTTCCGCAGATTCCATAAGGGAACTGCTGAGCCAGGTGAGCTTGGTGATTACCAGCCTGTCTGCTGGTCTGTATCGCATTGTGGTAGCTCTGAAAAATCTGATCATTGGTCTGATTGTCGCCATCTATATCCTGGCCACCAAGAAGAAAATGAGCGCCCAGGCGAAAAAGCTGCTCTATGCCTGTTGCCGCCAGAAAGTGGCTAACGTGGTGGTGGAGCAGTGCCGCTATGCCCATAAAGTGCTCAGCGGATTTATCTCCGGTAAGCTGCTGGATTCTCTGATTATCGGTGTCCTGTGCTTTTTAGGTTGCAGTATCCTAAAGATTCCCTACGCCTTGTTAGTCAGCGTGGTGGTGGGTCTGACTAATATTATTCCGGTCTTCGGCCCCTTCATCGGCGCCATTCCCAGCGCCCTGTTTATTCTCCTGCTCAGCCCCATCAAGTGCCTGTGGTTTATTATCTTTATCATTATCCTACAGCAATTTGATGGCAACATCCTTGGCCCCAAGATCCTGGGGGATTCCACTGGTTTGAATTCTTTCTGGGTCATTTTCGCGTTGCTTCTCTTTGGCGGCCTGTTTGGAGTGGTTGGCATGATCCTTGGCGTGCCGGTGTTTGCCGTTTTCTATCACTTGGTGAACGAGGGCTGCAACGCCCTGCTGAGGCGGAAGGGCCTTTCCGCGGATACCAGCAACTATGTCCTGCTCAGCAGAATCAACGAGGGGCAATATCAAAAGGGGGATGACCCCTCCTATGAGTCTGAACGGCGATCTACCCCCAAGGAAGCAAAGGAAAGCGCTACGCTCGCTTGGATCAACAAGCTGCGCAGGCGTGTGGAATCCGAAGGAAATCCCTCTGCAGAGGATGAGACAATGCCCGAGACACAGGACTCGAAAGATGAAACGAAACCATAACTTTGGGGGTTGACTGTCTTTATAGAAATGAGGAATTGCTATGTATTATGATCGAGTGCAATTAAAGGAAGGGGCAAAACACCGCATTAGGCAAGACGGCGTTCCTTCTATCAGGAAGGTGACGCTGGTCTATCTGCTTCTGGCGTCCCTGATACCGACGATCCTGCAGTGCATTTACGGCGGGCCGGTGGCGGAAATGGAATCGGCTGTCATGCAGGCGTATGCAAACATGGATTTCGATCTGGTGACGGTTTTGGCTACGGAGTTCTTTTTGAGTACAGCCGGATTGATTTCCATGTGCTGCACCATTTTAATGTCGCTGTATGGAATTGTGGTTGGTGTCGGGTATTATTTCTATACCATGAAGGTTGCCCGGAATCAGAATGATGCGGGTTATCAGGACCTGAGCTATGGTCTGAACTTCGTCTTCAAGATCATTCTGGTGACGATCCTGACGTTTATCTATATTTTCCTGTGGTCCTGCCTGTTTGTGATTCCTGGCATAATTGCCTCTTACCGCTACCGTATGGCCTATTATGTGCTGATTGACGATCCGAGCATCAGCGCTTCGGAGGCCATTCGGCGCAGCAAACTCCTGATGGCAGGGAGGAAAATGGACCTTTTCGTCTTGGATCTGTCCTTCCTCGGCTGGGGGATTTTGGCTGTCATATGCTCCGGAATTGGCTATGGAATCGGCACTTCCATTTTTGGCAACTCCTATGTGTTTGGCAGTATGATGATAGAGATTCTGGCCTTTGTGGCCTATTTGCCCCTGGGCATTTGGCTGACCGCCTATATGCAGATAGCGGAGGTTTATTTTTATGATTTCGCCCGGGGAGATTTGTCAGCGCGCAAGGATGCTTATCAGAATGGCAGCTATCAGGGGCCATATCATCAAAACCCCAACGGTCAGGATGACTGGCAGAATCAGCCCCCTCAAGGGGGGCAGAACCCCAATCAATGGGATCAGAATCCGCCCCAGGACGACGGCCGGAGCGACGACCCCTGGAACTGAATTTGCATAAAAATAGCCCGCTGCGAGGAATCGCAGCGGGAATTGTTATAATGATATGATGCATTAAGGGGTCTTCAGAACAGCGCCCTTGTCAGCGGAGGTGACCAGGCTCGCGTAACGGGCCAGATACCCTGTCTTGACCTTCGGCTCAGGCATGACCAGGTTGGATCTGCGCTCCGCCAGAACGTCATCAGCCACATCCAGATGGATGGAATGGGCGGGGATGTCGATTTCGATGATGTCGCCCTCCTCCACCAGGGCGATCATGCCGCCGGCAGCGGCCTCCGGGGAAACGTGCCCAATGGCAGCGCCTCGAGTGGCACCGGAGAAACGGCCGTCCGTAATCAGGGCCACGGACTCCCCCAGACCCATGCCGCAGATGGCAGAGGTGGGATTCAGCATCTCACGCATGCCGGGGCCACCCTTGGGGCCTTCGTAGCGGATGACAACCACGTCGCCGGGCTTGATGCCACCGGCGTAGATGACGGCAATGGCCTCCTCCTCGGAGTTAAAGACCCGGGCGGGGCCGGAGTGCTTCATCATCTCGGGAGCTACAGCGGACTGCTTGACTACACATCCGTCGGGGGCCAGATTTCCAAAGAGGACGGCGATACCGCCGGTTGCCATGTAGGGGTTGTCGATGGGGCGGATGGTGTTGGGATCCCGGTTTTCGGCGTCAGCGATGTTCTCCGCAATGGTCTTGCCGGTGCAGGTGATCAGATCCGTCTTGATGAGACCAGCGTCGGCCAGTTCCTTCATGACGGCGTACACGCCCCCGGCCCGATCCAAATCCTCCATAAAGGTGGGGCCGGCAGGAGCCAGGTGGCACAGGTTGGGGGTCTTGGCGTTCGCCTCGTTCACCATGTGCAGGTCGATTTCCACGCCGCACTCATGGGCGATGGCGGGCAGGTGCAGCATGGTGTTGGTGGAACAACCCAGCGCCATGTCGATGATCTCGGCGTTGTGGAAGGCATCGGCGGTCATGATGTCCCGGGGACGGATGTCCTTTTTCAGCAGATCCATGACCTGCATACCGGCCTGCTTCGCCAGACGGATACGGGCGGAGTAGGGGGCGGGGATGGTGCCGTTGCCCCGGAGGCCCATGCCGATGGCCTCGGTCAGGCAGTTCATGGAGTTGGCGGTGTACATGCCGGAGCAGGAGCCGCAGGAGGGACAGGCGTTCATCACATAGTCCTCCACACCATCCTCGTCCAGGGTGCCTGCGTGATAAGCGCCAACGGCTTCAAACATGTCGGAGAGGCAGGTGCGCTTGCCGTTGTCCAGATGGCCGGCCAGCATGGGGCCGCCGGAGACGAAGATGGTGGGGACGTTGATGCGGGCCGCCGCCATCAGCAGGCCGGGGACGTTCTTGTCGCAGTTGGGGATCATAACCAGCGCGTCAAACTGATGGGCGATGGCCATGCATTCGGTGGAGTCACAGATCAGGTCACGGGTGACCAGGGAATATTTCATGCCAATGTGGCCCATGGCGATGCCGTCGCAGACAGCGATAGCGGGGAACTCAATGGGAGTGCCGCCGGCCAGGCGGACACCGGCCTTGACAGCTTCAGCGATCTTGTCCAGGTTCATATGGCCGGGGACAATCTCATTATAGGAGCAGACAATGCCTACCAGGGGACGGTCTGTCTCCTCCTTGGTGAAGCCCAGCGCGGCGAACAGGGAGCGGTTGGGAGCGCGATCGACACCCTGGGTCACGTTAGCGGATTTCAGTGCCATAGGGAATAACCTCCTGTCTCAGATTAGGAAAACAGGGGCGGGCAGATGCCCGCCCCTGTCAGTATTTCAAAAGGGTAATCAGTTGGAAGCGGAGTCCAGGGATGCATCAGAGCTATCCCCGTTCTTCCACAGCATATTGTCGCGCAGGGCCTTGCCCACAGTCTCCATGGGATGCTTTGCCAGGGCGGCGCGCTTGGAGTTGAAGAAGGTGCGGCCGTTCTTGTTCTCCGCGATCCACTTGCCGGCGAAGGTGCCGTCCTGAATGTCGGACAGAACCGCACGCATGTTTGCCTTGATCTGCTCGTGGGGGATCACCCGGGGACCGGAGACATACTCGCCATACTCAGCGGTGTCGGAGATGGAGTAATTCATGCCGGAAACGCCAGCCTTGTTCACCAGGTCGATGATCAGCTTCATCTCGTGCATGCACTCGAAGTAAGCGTTTTCGGGGGCATAGCCAGCCTCACACAGCGTCTCAAAGCCGCACTGCATCAGGTCCACAACGCCGCCGCACAGAACGGTCTGCTCACCGAACAGGTCCGTCTCAGTCTCGATGTCCATGGTGGTCTCCATGATGCCTCCCCGAGCGCCGCCAATGCCGGCGATGTAAGCCAGGGCGATCTTCTGAGCGTTGCCAGTGGCGTTCTGCTCAACAGCGATCAGGCAGGGAACGCCCTTGCCGGCCACATACTGGGAACGGACGGTGTGGCCGGGGCCTTTGGGAGCGGCCATAAAGACGTCGCAGTCAGCGGGAGGAACGATCTGCTTATAGCGGATATTGAAACCATGCGCAAAGGCCAGGGCGGCGCCGGGCTTCAGGTTGTCAGCCACGGACTCGGTATAGATTGCGGCGGCGCGCTCATCGTTGACCAGCATCATAACAATATCCGCCTGCTTGGTGGCCTCAGCGACGGTGTAAACCTCAAAGCCATCGGCCTCGGCCTTTGCCCAAGAGTTGCCGTGACGCAGGCCGATGATCACATCGCAGCCAGAATCCCGCAGATTCTGTGCATGAGCATGGCCCTGAGAGCCATAGCCTATAATTACGATGCGTTTGCCGTCCAGAACGGACAGGTCGCAATCCTTTTCATAGTACATCTTCGCTTTCATGTCATAAATGCCCATTTTAAGAAATCTCCTTTTTTAAAAGTTTGATTTGTTCTCTATCAAAACCCACAGCGCTTACTGTAGGTTTTTACCTAGGTTAAACTCACCCTTCTCCTTGGTGGCCTCGTTAATGGTAAATTGGCCGCGCTCCAGGGCCACCATGCCGGTGCGCACCAGCTCCAGAATGCCGAACTCGGTCAGCAGGTTCTGGATAGCGGTGGACTTTGTCTCATCACCGATCATGGCAATGGTCAAAGTGGTGGTTGCCACGTCGATGATGGAGGCCCGGAAAATGTTGGCGATCTGGATGATCTCGTTGCGGATATCCCGGGAGTCCGCCTTCACCTTAATCAGCACCAGCTCCCGGCGGATGCTGCGATCCTGGGACAGCTCTTTGATGGAGTGAACCGGGAACAGCTTGCCCAGCTGATTGCAGATTTGCAGGCACTGGGCGTCGTCCGCAAGAATCTCGATGGTAATACGGGAGACGTCCGGCTCGTCGGTGGTGCCCACGGCCAAAGATTCGATGTTATAGCCCTTGCGGGAGAACAGGCGGGAGACCTGAGAAAGGACGCCGGCCTCATTATCCACCAGGACGGAAAGGGTATGTCTGGTAATCTCGCGCATTTTTCTCCCTCCTTAATCCAGCAGGAACTGATTGACGGGGGTCCCGCCATTCACCATGGGGTGGACCATGGCGTCCTGATCGATGATGCAGTCAATGATGCAGGCCTTTCCGGAGTGCATAGCCTGCTTAAAGCACTCCTCAAACTCGGCCTGTGTGGAGGCGCGATAGCCGTTCAGGCCATAGGCCTCAGCCAGCTTGACAAAGTCCGGGCCGCGATCCAGAGTGGTCTGGGAATAACGCTCGCCATAAATCAGATGCTGCCACTGGCGAACCATGCCCAGGGTACGGTTGTCGAAAATGCAGGTGATGATGGGCAGCTTATAGTACTCCACGGTACACATCTCATGGCAGTTCATGCGGAAGCAGCCGTCACCGGTCATGTGAACGACAATTTGATCCGGGTTGCCCAGCTTTGCGCCGATGGCCGCGCCATAGCCAAAGCCCATAGTGCCGAACCCGCCGGAGGTCAGCAGCTGGCCAGGACGGTTGAAGTGGTAATACTGGCAGGACCACATCTGATGCTGGCCCACGTCGGTGGCGATGATCGCCTCGGCATTGGTCAGCCTGGTGACGGATTCCAAAATCTCGTTGGGGGCCAGATTGTTGGGGTCGTGGGGGAGGGGAGGCTCTCGCAGGGAGAACACCCGGGCGTTCCATTCGGGGTAGTCGTGGGCAGGGAGCTTCTCATTCAGCAGCTCCAGCACCCGGTGTGCGTCACCGATGATATGATGATCGGTGGTGACGTTCTTGTCGATCTCAGCTCGATCGATGTCCACGTGAACGATCTTTGCCTGCTTGGCAAAGGTCTTGGGGTCGGTGGCCACGCGGTCTGTGAAGCGGCAGCCGAAGGCGATCAGCAGGTCGCACTCGGAGACGGCCACGTTGGAGGCGTGGTTGCCGTGCATACCGATCATGCCGGTGAATTGGGGATCATTGCCGGGGCAGGCGCCGCCGCCCATGATGGTGGAGGCCACCGGGCAGTTCAGCCTCTTATAGAACTTGCGGAATTCCGGCACAGCGCCCTTGGAGCGGATGACACCGCCGCCCACCAGGATCAAGGGGCGTTTTGCCTCCTCGATCATCTGCAGCAGCTTGTCCAGGTCAGCGAAATCCGGATCCGGGGTGCGCAGCTCGTGTTCTGTGCGTGCCAGCATGGTGGCAATGCGGCCATGCTTGTGATGCTCAGACAGGGGCAAGGGTTCGTAATCCACCATGGTAGAGGTGACATTTTTCAAAATATCAATGTGCACGGGGCCGGGACGGCTGGAACGTGCGATTGCAAAGGCTTCCCGGATGATGTCTGCCAGTTGGGTGGCGTCCTTGACCAGGAAGTTGCACTTGGTAATGGGCATCGTGATGCCGGTGATGTCAACCTCCTGGAAGGCGTCCTTGCCCATCAGGTTTTCACCAACGTTGCAGGTGATGAATACAACAGGGGAGGAGTCCATATGGGCGGTGGCAATTCCGGTTACCAGATTGGTTGCACCGGGCCCGGATGTTGCAAAGCAAACACCAACCTTTCCGGTGGAACGGGCATAGCCATCGGCGGCGTGGGACGCGCCCTGCTCGTGTGCGGTCAGAATGTGCTTGATTTTGTCTTTGTAACCGTGAAGCTCGAATTCATCATAGATGTTTAGGATGGTTCCGCCGGGATAGCCGAAAACAGTGTCAACACCCTGTTCCAGCAGGCATTCCATCAGCACCTGAGATGCAGTCATCATCATGGGAAAGACCTCCTTTGGTCAGATTTTGTCCAGGCGGTACCTGAAAGACCACGCTGCCTTCCGGAAAACAAAAAAGCCTCGTCCCGTATAGGACGAAGCTGCTCTCCGTGGTACCACCTAAATTCATGGAAAACCCATGCACTTGAACCCGTAACGTGGGTGGACGTCTCCGCCTACTCAGTTCAGCGAAGCGGCTTGTGGGTGACCTTCATTGCGGGCCCCGGGGAAACTTGCACCAATCCGTTCCCTCTCTAAGCCTGAAGCCCGGAACTACTCTCCCAGTCATCGCCTTTAGCGTGTTAAACTCTCACATAAGTGATTATCAAGTATTTTATAGAATTGCCCTTGGATTGTCAAGGGGCCATTTATAAAATTTCAAACTTTGTCCAAACTGATTGAAAAGGGGAGAGTTCCGGGGAGCAGATTTGTTGAAAACTCAGGGAGATTAGGTGAATAGATTGATAAAAATTATTCCAAAATATAGGTTGACAACGGGGAGTAAATCCGGTATATTATAAACAGTAATTGCTACTGATTACTGCGCAAGAGTTTGAGATTAAAAAGCATACATTATTAGGAGGTATAAAATTATGAAGAAATGGGTATGTACTGTTTGTGGATACATTGCTGAGGGAGAGAATCCTCCTGCTGAGTGTCCCATCTGCCATGTTCCCGCTTCCATGTTCAAGGAAATGGCCGAGGAGATGACTCTGGCCGCTACCCATGAGTATGGCGTCTATGACAAGACCATTAAGAATAATGAGAATGTCAGCGCTGAGGACAAGGCTTATATCCTGGAGCAGCTGAAGGCCAACTTCACTGCCGAGTGCTCCGAGGTTGGTATGTATCTGTGCATGGCTCGCATTGCGCATCGCGAGGGCTATCCCGAGATCGGCCTGTACTGGGAGAAGGCGGCCTATGAGGAAGCTGAGCACGCTGCTAAGTTCGCGGAGCTCCTGGGCGAAGATCTGGAGCCTAACATGAAAGCCTCCACCAAGGCAAATCTGGCTTGGCGTGTGGACTGCGAGTATGGCGCCACCCAGGGCAAGGTGGATCTGGCCACCTGCGCCAAGAGGAACGGCCTGGATGCCATCCATGACACCGTCCATGAGATGGCCCGGGACGAGGCCCGCCATGCCAAGGCTCTGCAGGGGCTCCTGGACCGCTATTTCGGCAATAAATAATTCTTTTCTAAAAAAACGCGGCTCTCCCTAGGGAGAGTCTGCGTCTTTTCAAAGAAGAGTCAGCTATTAGAAATGAGGTGCGCGTATGAACACAAAAGCGTTGTATCATCTGACCTATGGCGTATATCTGCTGTCCGCGAATGACGGCCAGCGAGACAACGCCTGCATCATCAATACTGCTGTCCAAGTTGCAAATAATCCCACTCGGATCTCTATTTCGGTGATTAGGGAAAACCTGACAAATGATATCATCGCGAAAACAGGCCGGTTTAATCTCTCTGCCATTACCCAGGAAGCGGAGTTTTCCCTTTTCTGGCGCTTTGGCATGCAATCAGGCCGTACAGTTGACAAGTTTGAAGGCTTCCCTGATGTGCGCCGCAGTGAAAACGGATTGTATTACCTGACGAAGTGGTCAAATGCCTTCCTGTCATTAAAGGTCATAGAATCCCATGAAATGGGCAGCCATACCCTTTATATAGGTGAACTGGAGGACGCCGAGGTGCTCTCTGCCGCACCTTCGTGCACTTATAGCTATTATCAGTCCACCATTAAGAAGTCGGCCCTGAAGCCCCCCACAGTGAAAAAGGGCTGGAGATGTTCTGTCTGCGGCTATATCTATGAGGGGGAAGATCTGCCGGCGGATTATACCTGCCCGATTTGCAATCACGGCCCGGAGGATTTTGAATACTTCGAGGAGGGTGCCGCCCCCACTGCGCCGGCAGCGCCTGCCGCGCCTGCCGCCGGCAGCACCAAAAGATTTGTATGCCCCGTGTGCGGCTATGTTTATGTGGGCGACACCCTGCCGGAAGGCTTTGTTTGCCCTCAGTGTAAGGTTCCCGGCAGCCGGTTTATTGAGCAGTCCGGAGAGCAGACGTTGGCGGCGGAGCATGACTATGGGGTCTATGCTAAGACGGTCAAGGACAATGATAGCGTCAGCGCCGGGGACAAGGCTTATATCCTGGAGCAGCTGAAGGCCAACTTCACTGCCGAGTGCTCCGAGGTTGGTATGTATCTGTGCATGGCTCGCATTGCGCATCGCGAGGGCTATCCCGAGATCGGCCTGTACTGGGAGAAGGCGGCCTATGAGGAAGCTGAGCACGCTGCTAAGTTCGCGGAGCTCCTGGGCGAAGATCTGGAGCCTAACATGAAAGCCTCCACCAAGGCAAATCTGGCTTGGCGTGTGGACTGCGAGTATGGCGCCACCCAGGGCAAGGTGGATCTGGCCACCTGCGCCAAGAGGAACGGCCTGGACGCCATCCATGACACCGTCCATGAGATGGCCCGGGACGAGGCCCGCCACGCCAAGGCGTTGAAGGGCCTGCTGGAGCGATACTTCGGCTAAAATCAATAAAAGCAGGACGCTGGTTTCCGTGAAACCGGCGTCCTTTTTGATACCTTGCAATGTTATACCAGCGGGAAAAACAGCGGTACAAGAACCAGAATGCCCGTATACCCGATTAGCGTTAGCAGCCAGCCGTATAGAACTGATATCTGGCAACCTGCGTCATGGCGATCTGGGAAGCGGCCAGGGGTGTACAGCAGGCAATGCTGGCAGCAAAGGTGATGCCCGCACAGAAGGGCATATAGGAAAACCCGTATTCTGTACATAGGGAAAGGGCAATTGGTAATGTGATGATTATAGCGGTGGAATTTATGATGAACTGGCTGATGACCAAGGTTAGGAGGGTCAGCACTGCAAAGAGAATCAAGGGGGAGGCGCCATGCTGTACCTCCTCTCCAATTACGTCAGCAAGAAGAAGATCGAGGCTATGGGCTATAATCCGTGTAATTTTACTTTCGTAAGATAGCAGCTTGTAATCACCTGCGAGGCTGGCCCTATGGGGCCGGCCTCGTGGGTCTTTTATTGGGCTTCTCCGCAGGGTTCAAAGGAAATTTCTCCGCCGGGTGGTTGACAAATCCCGTGTTTATGTTACAATAATTTAG
>CAYLVH010000027.1:17348-18621 GCA_964387095.1 uncultured Oscillospiraceae bacterium | reverse complement strand
CACTTTGTTCAGCTTTGTTGCAAAAATTGATTTCCGTGCCCTGCTGCGCTCCTCCGCAGTGCCCGCCGGCCCCCTCATCGGCCTGGACCGGAACTATGCCCTGGAGATGGTTCAGGGTTCCTCCGTCATGGTGGAGTATGACAAGCTCATCGACCGCCAGCTGGAGCGGGCCGCCATCACCTCCATCGCGGGCTTTGCGAAGCTGTTCCAGGACGCGGGCAAGGTGCTGACCATCTGATGAAAGAGGAGACGAAACGGCGGATTACCGCCATACTCAGCCTGGAGGAATCCTTTGACATGGCGCTGTTCGCGCCCCTGTCCGAAGCATGTGCCGGGGAACTCTCCCGGCGCCTGCGGGCGGGGGCCGACCCTGAGACGGAGTGCCCCGAGGCCTACGCCCTGGCCCTTAGCCTGCTGATGCGCTCCCAGGCGCTGGACAACCGGAGCGATGTGCTGTCTGGCTCCTTTACCGTGGGGGACGTCTCCATCAGCGGCCTGGAGGCCCAGGAGGAGAGTGCCGCCCTGCGCCAAAGGGCCTACCACCTCCTGAGTGGCTATCTCCAGCCCGCCAGCTTCGCCTTCCGCGGGGTGCGGGCATGACGGCCGCTCAACGCTTTTCCGCCCTGGCCCGGAAATATGGCCAGCCGGTGACCGTGGCCCTGACCGACGGCGACACCGCCAAGGGGTATGGCTTTATCCAGCCCTTTATGACAGAGAACAAGGACTATCTGTGGCAGCGGGCCTCCGAGCTGGGCACCTATGATGGCGTGCGGTTCCGGTTCTATGGGGAGGCCGGGCTGGCCAGCGCCCAGGAGGACTTCACCTGGCTGAGCGCCATGGGCCAGCGCTACAACGTGCAGGAGATCCAACCCATCTATCTGGGGGAGAACATCGTGTACTGGTGGGGGGTTCTCACCGTCAAGGACGAGGAGGATGACTGTATATGACCCTTGGAGAAGTCAGGCAGGGCCTGATCCAATATTTGACCGGGCAGGGCATTCACGCCATTGGCGCCTGGAGCGGGAGCAACCGCCTCTCCCATGGCAAGGCAGTGGCAGCGGTCAGCCTGAAAGCCCTGGAATTCACCCCCCTGGGACAGCAGAACTATCTGGGCACCCGGTTTGACCCGGACACCGCCACCACGGTGCCGGTCTATGGCAAGAAGCTGTCCCTGACCTTTAGCCTTGACCTGTACGCGCCCAAGGGGGAGCCGGAGCTTTGCCTCTCCCTCTTTGATGAGCTTGGCCAGGTGCTCTGCAACAGCGGGCTGGAG
>CAYLVH010000027.1:2038-17248 GCA_964387095.1 uncultured Oscillospiraceae bacterium | reverse complement strand
CGGGCTGGAGACCGCTTATTCCGACGGGGATATCGACCTGCTGGTGCAGGGGGGCGTCACCCCTCTGGAATCCGTGGGCGGCGTCATCAGCGTCATCCGGGGCATCACCACCCGCACCAGCACCGGCGGCGTGGCTGACGCCACCTGGCGGGAATCCACCACCATCCGCATTGTGGACGACGTGATCCCCGCCGTGCGCAACGCCCTCCGGGCCCGCTTCCTCCGCACCAAAAACAACCTCCAGACCAGGAGCGCCATCGCCTCCCAGGTGGTCATCACCCTGGAGGACCGGGTCAGCCGGGAGATCATCGACAGCTACGATTCGGTCTCCGTCTCGGCGGACAGCGAGGACCCCACCATCTGCCTGGTGGACTTCAACTTCGCCGTGACCCACGGCCTGAATCAGATCCACATTGCAGCCCATATCACGGTATAAAGGAGGTCATACGCCATGAATACAGTTGGATTTCCCACCAGCTGCGACATCTATCTGGAGGTGGAGGGCCAAAAGGTGGCGGTTGTGCAGAGCTACTCCGCCAAGAGCACCCGGACCAGCGTCCCGGTGCAGGCCTTCGGGGAGACAGAGCCTGTGGGCACCATCGGCGGTGCGGACAGCCACACCGTGGAACTGACCCAGCTTTATGCCACCGACGATGCCATCTCCGACGGCATCCGCTTCCACGACCTGGACGACTTCTCCCTGGTCATCTGCAAGCCCGACCGCAAGATCATCTACTCCAGCTGCCGCTGGAGCACCATCAGCGAGAGCGGCGAGCTGGGGGCCATGGTGCTGGAGAAGGTCTCCCTCATCGCCGCCAAGCGAATGGAGGTATCCGCCTGATGGATCCCCTGACTGCCAAGCTGTTTCAGCCTGTCAGGGAGGAGGAGCTGACCCTGCGGGGCCGGCTCCTCTGGCTGGCGCCTCCCACGGCCCGCTGGATTTTGGAGGCCAAGGCGGAGGCGGAGCTGATGCAGCCGGAAGAGGACGCCAGGGCGCTGGTCTCCAACGCCTGCCTCCTGGCCCGTGCCATCTACGGGGCAGAGGGGCCGGTCTTTCGGGACGGAACTCAGGTCCTGGAGGAGCTGACCCCCGGCGAAATTGAACAGCTCTCCGACAGGCTTCTCCAGCTCTGCCAGGAGGCTGACCCGGGGGTGGAAACCCCGGGGCTTGCCGTCCAGGACTACAAGGCGGCCTTAAAGCAGGATCCTGCCGCCCGGCTCCGCTGGCGGGTGCTGCGTGCGTTCCACGCCCTGCCCAGCGAGTCCCGGGTGCGGGACATGCGGGAAAAGGATTACCTCTACTGCGCCTTGAACCTGATCCTGGACGAGGGGGAAAAGCTGGACCAGCTCTGCCCGGAGTGCCGAACCAAGGCCACGGAAAAGCGCTGCGCCTGCTGCGGGGCGCCCCTGGACGCACCCCAGACCGGAGAGAACCCCGCCTTCCATCAGTCCAGATTTGACCAGCTACGCAGGGAGGGATGGAAATGACCGATTTGCTCTCCCTACTGCTAAGGCAGCTCTCCCAGGAAGTGGAGGCGTCAACCCCAGACGAGCTGAACGCCGCCCTTCAGGAGCGGGCCCATTTCCCCGCCGGGCAAGGGTCCCAATCCTCCCAAGGCCAGAGCGACACTCCTTCCGCCTCTACTGCCCTGCTGCTGGAGGAAGAATATCAGGCCCTTCGCCAAGCAGCCCCCGTCTTACAGCTGGCGGAGGCAGCCACCGCCGCCCTTGAGAACTCCTCCATGGCCCAGGCGGCCCCCCTGATCCAACAGCTCCGGCGACTTGCGGAGGACGGGTACACCGAGACCTCCAATGAGCGGCTGATTATCAAGGAGCGGAAGTCAGACAACGTCATAGCTCCCTCAGAGCTGGACCGCCTGTTCGAACGGGACGCAAGGAGATATGACAACGGATTTACCTTGTACTGAAAGGAGAAATCAACTTGGAACTGACTCCCATGAAATTCAAGACCTTTACCTGGCCCCATAATCCCATCACCTATTCCATCACCTTTGAGCGGGCCGTCGCCCTGAACAAGGTGCCCTTTGGGCGCTATTATTTGCAGGACCTGGGCATGTCCCGACGGATCATGCGGGGCGAAGGGGAGTTCACCGGGCCGGAGGCCTACCATCAGTTCGGGCAGCTGGCCACGCTGTTCTATGAGGGCACCCCTGACACGCTGGTCCACCCGGTTTGGGACACCACCACCGCCTATCTGGTCAATCTCAGCCTGGAACAGGAACCCCGGACGGACTATGTGAAGTACTCCTTTGAGTTCTGGGAGTGCTACAATGGCTACTCCCAGAGCAGCACCTCCACCGCCAGCACCACCTCCAGCGAGGCGGTCTATTACACCGTATTGCAGGGCGACAGCCTGTGGAAAATTGCCCAGGACTACTCCACCACCGTCTCCGCCATCCAGGCCCTGAATCCATCCTTGAAAAATCCCAACCTGATTCAGGTGGGTCAGGTTTTGAGGGTGCACTGATGACGGGGATTTTACATCTATACGACGGGACCACCCTGACCCTGCCGGTGCTGCTGGCCTGGGAGCTGGATTACACCGCCGGGGTGCCCTGCGACGCCTTTTGGCTGCGCTTCTACGGCTCCGGGGACCTGCTGCCCCAGCTGCACAAGGCGGTGACCTTCACCGCCCAGGAGGACGGCAGCACCATCTTCACCGGCGTGGTGGACGAATACCATCTGGAATGGGGGGAAAATGGGGCGCTGATGGAGATCTCCGGCCGGGGCATGGCGGCAAGGCTTTTGGACAACGAATCCCGTTCCCAGACCTACGACACGGCCACCACCGCCATGATCCTCCGGGATCACGTCACCTGCTACGGCATAACCGTGGCGGACAGCGGCAGCCTGGCCTCCGTGCCGGCCTTCTCCATCTCCAGCGGCAGCAGCGAATGGAGCGTGCTCTACAACTTCGCCCAGTATTACAGCCGGGTGACCCCCCGCTTCGACCGGCTGGGGCGGCTGCTGCTCTCCAAATTCCCCGACACGGTTGCCCGGACATTAAACAGCTCCCTCCCCCTCACCGGACTTTGCTATACCGAAAAGCGCTACGGCTGCCTTTCCAGCGTCCTGGTGCAGAGCAAGAATCAGCTCTACTCCACCACAGTCACGGACAGCACCTATCTGTCCCAGGGGGGAAACGCCCGGCAGGTGGTGACTATGCCCACCAACGCCGCCTATCAGGCCATGCGATACTCCGGCCAGTACCAGCTGGAAAAATCCCAGCAGGAGCGCTACCTGCTGGAAGTCACCTTAGCCCTCCCCTTCTGGGGCTGGCCCGGGGAGCTGGTGCAGGTGGAGCTGGACCAGGCCGGTTGCAGCGGCACCTGGCGGATTCTGGAGAGCAAGGTGGAGCTAAACGAAGGAGGCCAAGGGACGACGCTGACCCTCTGCGCCCCCGACGCCCTGATCTAACCGATCTAGAACAAAGGAGGAATCGATATGTGGATATCCAAGCAGAACAGCCAGGCGCGGACCGCTGAAACCGTGGCGGACACGGGCACCGTCACCATGTCCGGCTACACCCTGGCCGCTTACAGCGGCGGAGAACGCCGGGGGCTGGCCCTTTACGCCCCAGGCGGCATCCTCTGGAGGCCGGAAATCGGGGACAATGTCCTGCTGCTCCGGCTGGGGGATGACGGCCAGCCCTGCGTGGCGGGGGCCCTGTGCCAGGAGACCGATGACCTGGCCCCCGGTGAGCTGTGCCTCCGGAGCAAAGGCGCCTCCATCTGCTTGCGCAACGACGGAACAATTGAGATCTCCGGAACCATCGTAGAAATGGGGGCGGAGGAATGACCTTGCAGCTGAATCAGGGGGATTATGTGCTGAACAACGCCGGCGCCCTGACCTCCCTCTCCGGCATGGAGGAGGTCTTGCAGCGGGTGCTGATTAAACTCACCGCCCGGAGGGGCGGCTTCCCCCTGCTGCCAGAGCTGGGCAGCCAGCTCTATTTGCTCCTGCGGCAAAGCCCCGCCAACCGGGAGACCTTGGCCAAGCAATATATCCAGGAGGCCCTGGCGGACGAGGCGGAGCTGACCGTCACCGGCGTCACCCTGACCCCCCTGGACGGGGAACGCCTGCAAATCTCCGTGGATCTGCGCTGGCAGGGGGAGTATCTGGACTACCACGCCCAGCTGCGGGACCTGAGCCGGAAAGAGGCCACCGTCGCCACCGGCGTGATCCGCTTCCTGGTGGACAACCCCGCTGCCACAGACCTGCCCATCCCGGCCCAAACCGTCTGCATGACTGCGGGCCTGGTCCAATTTGAAACCCTGGTTGACGCCACTCTCCGGGCGGGGGAGACCTATGCGGACGTGCCTGCCCAGGCCGTCCTCCCTGGAAGCGCCGGGAATGCCGCCGCTGGGACCATTTTGACCATGTCCGTCCCCCCGGTGGGCGTCAGCGCCTGCACCAATCCCGCCGCCTTTACCGGCGGCCTGGATCAGGAGGACGACGAATCCCTGCGGGAACGGGTCCTGACCTCCTATTACCGCATGAGCAACGGGACGAACACCGCCTACTACGAGCAGGCCGCCCTGGAATTTGAGGGGGGTTCGGCGGTCTCCGTCATCGGGCGCAGCCGGGGCATCGGCACGGTGGATATCATTGTGGCGGGAGATGACGGCGTGCCCAGCGCCACCCTGCTGAGCACCTTACAGGACTATTTCGACGAGCAGCGGGAGATCGCCGTGGACGTTCAGGTTCTGGCCCCGGATACCGCCACAGTCAATATCACCATGCGCCTGCTGGTCAGCGACTCCTCGGATTTCGACACGGTGGCCGCCCAGGTCGAATCGGTGATAAACGAATACTTCAATGGGTCCCTGCTGGGCAAGGGCGTCCCCGCCTCGAAGCTGGCCGCCCTGGCCTTCGGGGTTGAGGGCGTGGAAAACAGCATGCTGATTTCCCCCACCGCCGACCTGGAGGCGGAGGAGGACGTCCTGCCTGTGCTGGGCAACGTCAACATTATAAGGTGGGTTGATATCGCATAAGCTACGGAGATTATTTGAAGGCCATGCTCCAGCCCCTGGGGCTATACACCCTGGAGGAATCCATCAACGGGGCGGAGCTGGAAAGCTACGGCGCCCAATTGGATGTGTGCAGCGACAGCCTGGAGGAAACCACCCAGGAGATGAACCTGGCCACCGCCCAGGGTCTGGGCTTGGAGCGCTATCTGAACCTGCTAAAATACAAGCCTGTGGCCGAGAGCATCCAGGAGCTTCGGGCGGCCCTGGCGGCCCTGCTCCGCATCAGGGCGGGCTGCTTCACCCCGGATGCCATCAATGACAATCTGGCTGGCTGCGGCGTGGGGGCGGTGGTCCGGGAAACGGGCGAGAAGTACGTGGTGGAGGTCACCTTCCCCCACCTGTCTCTGACCGAAGCTTCTCTGGAGCAGATGAAGAAGGTCATTGAGGAGATTGTCCCCTGCCATTTGCAGATCAACTACTTCTACTGGGTCACGGAATGGAGCTATTTTTCCACCAATGAGCTGACCTGGGGGATGTATCCAATCAAACAAACACCTGGCTGGACGTCATGCGGCTGGCAGACAACTAGCAAAAAGAAAGGAGCCATTGCGAAAAATCGCAATGGCTCCAATTTTGCAAGCCCTCGTCAGAGTTCCGTCAGCTTGTTGACGGAATAAAATCAAATCTTTTCAGGACATGTGCCTGGAAAAATTCTCTTCTCGCCCTGCAAATGTGCGCTGCGGCAGGGCGCCCCCAAATTCGAGAAAATGCTTGCATGTTCGAGAGATTTCTTAGTGGCAGCCCTTGGCGAAGGACGCACACTCGGTGCAGTCACAGCTGGTGGCCTTGGGGCTGCAGCAGCCCACGTTGATCTCGTTCAGAGTACAGTAATTCTGAGACTGGGCATGGTGGGCACATTCGTCTACGGAACACTTGATGCTGTAATTGATTTTTTCCATGATGCTTTACCTCCTTCTCACGGATAGTCACAGTTTGCCCAATCCCAGAGGAAAGATACATGTTTTTTTTAATTTTTTATATGCGCTTAGGCGTTCTCTTTACTTGACTTGTTGTGCTTCAGCTGATAGACGAAGGAGGAGGGATGCTTTCTGCCCCAGAGGATATAGAGCAGGAAGGAGAAGATGGTGGCCAGGGAGACCAGCAGGAACATGGCCCGGTAGCTCAAGGCGGAGATCAGCACGCCGGCGATTCCGCCGCCGCAGCCCAGGCCGATATCATAGGCGCAAAGGAAGGTGGAGTTCGCGCTGCCCCGGCGCTCCGGGGGTGCGATATGCACGGCCATGGATTGCAGGGCAGGCTCGATGCCGCCGAAGGCATAGCCCGCCAGCACAGCGGAGATATAGAAGGTCACGGTGTTGGGAACCAGGGCCAGCAGCAGGAAGGCCACCAACATGGCGGCGTTGCAGGTATATACGAAGATCCCCTCGCCCTTCTGATCCGCCAGCTTGCCGATGGTCAGACGGACCAGCACCAGCATGATGGCGGTGATCAGGAAGAACACGCCGCCGGAGGGCATGTTCGTCTCCTCAGCGAAGGAGGACAGGAAGTTTTCCAGAGCGCCCCAGGTCAGCAGGAACACCAGGCAGATCACGGAAGCGGGCACCGCATCGCCGTCCACCAGGCCCTTCAGAGTCAGGCGCTGCTTCTCCGGCATCGGCTTCTGGTGGGTCTTCATGCACGGATAAAGGATGAAGGAGATCACCATAAAGGCGGAGGTCACGGCGAACAACAGCTCCCAGCTGATATTCTTCAGCACCAGGCTCAGCGCGGGAGCCATAGAGGTGGCCAGCGCGGTGGCCATTCCGAAGTAACCCATGCCCTCCGCGAAACGGGACTGGGGCAGGGCGTCGCTGGCGATGGTGGCGGTGGTGGTGTTGGAGAAGGCCAGGGAAGCGCCCTGCAACATACGGCAGACCAGGGCCAGCACGATGGCGGCGCTCATGGCATAGCCCAGGCCCGCGATCAAGGAAGCGGTCAGATAGCCCAGAGGCATCAGGAACATGCCCACAATACCCACGAGCAAAATGGCCTTCCGCTTGCCGTTGTTCAGCATCCAGCCCACGATGGGACGAAGCACCACGGCCACGGCGGAGAAGGCCACGGCCGCGATTCCGGCCATACCCTCATTCAGTCCCATGACTCCCTTCAGGAACATGGGGAAGGTATTCAGAACCATAATATGATTCATAAACACCAAGAAGTTGATGATGATAATCAGCAAAAAGTCTCTGTTCCACAGTTTTTCCTGCTGGTTTTTCATGTTTTCTACCTCTTATCTAAAAATAATTGCAAGAAAAGCGCGTAAACCCAAAAAGCTTGGATTTACGCACTTCTGCTACGCAGCACACCTATTTTAGCAAAACCCGGTAAAAGTGTCAAGCGTAATTTTTTTTGGCGAAGCCCGTCTCAAGGGGGAGAAAATCAGTTCCCCTTTCTCCCCTTCAGCTCCTTCACCAGCTCCTTGGCCCGGGCCACATCCTGGCTGGTGGCCTCCCCGGCATAACGGGCCTTGAGATACAGCTGGCGAAGCTCCCGCTGGGCCTCCTGGTCAAAGAGCCCGGCGGCATGGCGCTCCACGTCCAGGCTGGTGTCGCTGTCCGCCGGGGCGGCTCCCTTCTCCTGGCACAGGCGTAGGTACTTCCGATACTGCCTGCGCACCCGGTGGACCCCGGAGGACTCCCCTGGGGATGAGGCGCGGGCCTCCCTCCGGGGGCCCACGGTCCGGGTCCCAGAGACTGGGGTAGGGCCCTTCTGGGGCGGCCGCCGCGCCATCCACCGGAAGAGGAAAAACAGCCCTACCGCCACCGCCAGAATTCCCAGGGCCAGCAGAATCCGGCCCACCAGTCCTCCGCTGCCGGATCCCTCATAGCCCTCCCCGAGGATGCCGGCCTTCAGCTCTCCCGTGCTCTCCTGGGTCTGCTGGGTCAGGAAAGTCCCCCGGATCCCCAGCTTGCTGAGAATCCAGCCCAGCCCCTGGGCAATCCCCGCAAGGCAATAGCCCAGGGCCAGTATCAGGGGCGCGATGACATACAAATAGAAACCCTTCACCACCAGCAGGGCGGCGCGGAGGAACGCCCTGCGGCTGAGCACCCATGCCGCCAGCAGCAGCGCCCCCACGGAGAGGAGATTCACCAGCTGGAACTGCCATTGCAGGTACACCTCAGGCTCATGGCGGAGGGAGCGCATGGAGATCACCGCCGAGACCATCATAATCATGGCCACAGGCAGGCCCACAGAAAGCGCCTGCCGCCACAGGCCCATCAGGGAAAAGAGGAGGGCGAAGGGCAAAAACGCCTTCCAGAAGACGGAGAACAGCTGGGCCTGCCGGGAGCGGCTCAGGGTATAGCGGCCTGTCCACGCCAGATACAACAGGTAACACACCGGCGGAAGCAGCCCCAGCCAGTCCGCCAGGCCCTCCCCCGGCAGGAGGAGGCACACCGCCACAGGGCAGATGGCCAGGACCCGCAGAGGCCTCCACCTCCCCGGAAGGGCGGACAGGGCAAAACAAAGGCAGGCGATCAGCAGATTGGTCAGGGTGGCGCTGCCGCCGTTATGGGCGATGATGACCCCGGCAAAGGCATAGTAAAAGCCCAGGTCGGAGAGCATCCCCAGGAAGTTCAGGACTGCCATGTGTCCACCTCCGATCCGCAGAGCACCAGCACCATGCCGCCGGAGGCCTCCCGTAGCCGGGCCATGACCCCGCTGCCCAGCCCCTCCCGGCTGGGGGTGATGAGGATCCTCCCCTGGACCTTGGCGGAGGCCAGGGCCGCCCGCTCCAGCAGCTTGTCCCCGGAGCCGTTGGCCAGATAGGTCCCTCGCCCCAGGCATTCCAGCACCCCGGCGAAATGCCGCTGGCCCAGGCCCTCCCCCAGCTCCGCCTGCTGGGTCAGCGCCCCGGCCATAACAGAGTTGGTCAGAAACTCATACTGGATCCCCTTCTCCTCCAGGATCCGGCACACTGTCCGGGCCACGGAAAAGCACCGCTCCAGCTGCGGCTCCAAATCCTCCCCCCGGTAGTCCACATTCAGCAGCACTGAAACCGCGGGCTCCGCCGTGTGGTCATAGTTCTTCACCATCAGGCCGTTGCCCCGGGCGCTTTGGCTCCAGGAGATCATCTTCATGGGCTCCCTTCCGGTATACTCCCGATAGCCCACCGTCAGGACAGGGTCCTCATACAGGAACCGCCTCACCGAAATCTCCCCCAAAAAGCCCCCCATGACGCTGAGAAGCTCCCGCTCCGGGGCCTCCCTGGGCGCCACAATCATCTCCGCCATCCGGTGGAAGGTGCGGCGCTGCTCCTCCAGCCCCAGGAAATCCCCGCCATAGACCGTCAGGTCGTGGAGCACATACTGCCCCCGCCGGGACAGGGAAACCGGGACGCGGAACTGCACCTGCTGCCGGGGGCGTAGCCAGGTGGTGTAGGTCACGTCATAGCCCTTCTGGTACACATCCGGCTTGGCCCGGTCCTCCTCCCCGTGGAGGGTCATATCCCGGTCAACATGCTCCCGGACCGAGACAAAGGGGATAAACCGCCTTTTGGTGTTCTCCAGGGTGATGACGATGTGGAACACCTCCTCTGGCTCCAGGAGGCGCCGGTCGGGGCAATGGTCCTCCCGCACCGCGTCCAGGCTGTTCCGGGTCAGCAATCTCTCCATAGCCAGCCCCAGGGCCAGGAGAAACAGGGCGAAAAACAGGATCATAGGCTTTCCAGGGGCACCTTGACCCCCTCGATGACCTGGTTCAGAAACTTGGCAGCGGCCTCCGCCTTGAGGCCGCTGCCCTGGGTGATCCGGTGGCCCAGCACATAGGGGGCCACATATTTCACATCCTCCGGGGCCACGTAATCCCGGCCGTTCAGGGCCGCTGTCACCTGGGAGGCCTTATAGAGGGCGATGGCCCCCCGGGTGGAGACCCCGCTGACGAAGTTGCTCTCCTTCCGGGTGCCCTCGATAATATCCATCAGGTAATCCAGCACCTCCTGGGACATCTTCACCTCCGGGTAGGCACTGCGGACGTAGGCGGTCTCCTCCGGGGAGACCACCTGCTCCAGGCTGTTCACAATGGCCTGGGTGGAGGGGCGGGCGATGACCCGCATCTCCTGCTCCCTGGACATGTAGCCCAGGGAGAGGCGCATGAAAAAGCGGTCCATCTGGGCGTCTGGCAGGGGGAAGGTGCCGTAGGATTCCAGGGGGTTCTGGGTGGCCATGACCATAAACGGCTCCTCCAGGGGGGTGGTGACCCCATCCACTGTGATCTGCCGCTCCTCCATGGCCTCCAGCAGGCTGGACTGAGTGCGGGGGGTGGCCCGGTTGATCTCATCCGCCAGGACGATGTTGGAGAACAGGGGGCCGGGGCGGAACTCAAACTCGCCGGATTTCTGGTTATAGAAGTTGATTCCGGTCAGGTCGGAGGGCAATAGGTCCGGGGTGAACTGGATGCGCTTGAACGCCCCGCCGATGGTCTTGGCGAAGGCCCGGAGAAGCATGGTCTTTCCGGTGCCTGGGGTGTCCTCCAGCAGCACATGGCCGGAGCAGATAAAGCAGGTCAGCACCAGGGAGATGACATCGTCCTTGCCCACAATCGCCTGGGAGCAGTTTTGAATCACCTTGTCTCGATAGTCTGTATAGCGGGAAACATCCATAAAAAGCCCTCCTTTTTCTCTATTGTATCAAGTTTATCCCCCAATCGCAAGGCAAACAAGCGTGCCCCTCCAGCGAAAGTCGGAGGGGCCTTGATTGACAGATTCGATTACTGCTTACTCACCGGGAAAGGCTTTTCCATAGGCCACCAGGATGGTGGCAACCTCTGCCCGGATGATGGAGGCCTTGGGAGCCAGGGTATCGGCGCTGCGGCCCTCCACCAGGCCGTTGCCCACAGCCCAGCTCATGGCATCCACCGCATAGGCGGAGATTTGATCTGCGTCGGCATAGCCCTCCAAAGAGCCGCTGGCGCTGACATCAATGCCGGCGTTCTTGGCGTAGCTGCAAAGCATGGTGACCATCTGCTCCCGGGTGATGAGGCTGTTGGGGGCGAAGGAAGTCTCGCTGACACCGGCGGTAACGCCGTTCTCCGCCGCCCAGATCACTGCGTCATAGTAATAGGCGTCCTGGGACACATCGGTGAAGTCGCAGGTGCCCTCCACAGCGGGCTTGTCCGCCAGGCTGTACAACATGGTCACGAACATGGCACGGGTCAGGGCAGTCTCAGGCTCGAAGGTGGTGGCGGTCATGCCGGCGGTCAGGCCGGATTCATAAGCGGCTGCCACATAGAGGGCATACCAGCTGTCTTCGGCCACGTCGGTAAAGACATCGGAGATGCTCAGCGCGGGGATCTCCTCCTGTTCCAGCAGGATGGCGCCGCAGTCAGCGCACACGACACCGGTGGTCAGGCCGGTCTTGGTGTAGGTGGGATCCACAGCAGGAAGCAGGGAAATGGTGTGGCTTCTGGCGTCGGAATTCACGGTGACAAACAGGCTGGGTTCCCCATTGTAGAGCAGCTGGACGGAATTGCCAGAGCCAACCGTCTGAGTGGGGTCAGAGGCCCAGGTGAAGCCCTCAGGCAGGGCGATCTCATCGGTGGAACCGTGGGTGGCGTTATAGGAGGCGCTGCCGCCGTTCTGGATGTAATAATACAGGCCCAGGGCGGTGTTGAAGGCCTTCTCCGCCATGGCGGAGCTGTTCTCCGTGGCCTCCTCCTTGGCGGCGTCCAGGTCAGTGGCGGCCAACTGGATCATGGCGGCGTCGTTCGCCTCAAAGGCCTCCAGGATCTCTGCCTGCACAGCTGCGTAGTTGTCCACTACCAGCTGCACCTGATCCTGGGACCAGTTATACACGCAGTTGTTGGAGACGGCGTCAAAGGCCCAGTAGAAGGAGGTGTTCCACCCCTCGGGGAGGATGCGGTAGTGGCCGTTGTAGGGATAATAGCCGTCTGCGTCTTCGGGCAGCTCGCTGACCGTGGTGTAGCTGACAATGCCGCCCACCTGATAGGCCTCATAGGTATCGGTGGTCAGCATGGGATAGTAGGGAACCATGACGCCATACATGCCGTGGTCCATACCCACCCACTCGATGGTATCCGTCTCAGGGGTTGTGCCAGAGTGGCGGATGTCAAAGATGTGGTACTCCAGGTTGTTGGCGTTGCCGATGCCATCCACCTTATAGAAGTCGATCATGTCGGAGATGGTGATCTCCCGGTCCGCCTGGATGGCCGTATAGAACCCAGTGATGGTGCCATCCTCCGCCACGTTGGAGATCTTGAACACATCGTCAGTAATGTTGGAGCTGGTGTATGTATACGCATCGTTCAGATAGTTCAGGCCGGCGATCATGCGGTCGTTGATGCTGGTGTTGGAATAGGAGGCGCGGATGTCAATGGTGTTGGCCTCCTCATCCCCCACATAGGTGCCGGCTTTCTGGGCAACTGCGATCAGGTCATCGGAAGCGATGATATGCTCGGTATCATCCAGGTCCACCAGGCCGATGGTGCCCATGTTGGGGCTGATGAAAATCATATCCGCAGAGAGCTGGATGGCGATGTACTGGGTGCCAGAATAGTTCTCCACATACCAGATCTCCGTCTCATCGGCGATGACGACGCCGGAACGCTCGCAGGCGCCATACTCATCGTAGATGTCGCACAGCAACTCCACGCCCTCCCGGGCAGTGGCGGCCTCGGACAGGATCACCGTTGCGATGTCGTTCTCAGCGATTCCATCGTCTATCATGGGATCCGCCGTCCGAATGTAGGAATTGCAGCTCAGGGTGACGGTGGCGGTCACGGTAACGCCCTCGCTGTTGGTGCCGGCCTCCTCATAGGGGGTGTGGGTGGTCGGATCCAGGCTCTCGCACCACTCGCCCTCGTCGGGGCACTCCCCGTCCAGGTTATCGTCCCGGAACGCGGTGTAGGCATAGCTGTCGTGGGTGAAGGTCCACTGGAAGCCGTAGCAGCCCGAATGGACATCCCCTTCCTTGTGCAGGCCCGCCTCGCTGACGTAGAACACCTTGTTATAGCTGTTGGAGATGTCCTCGCTGCGGGCGAAATAGGTATCGCCGGTGTCGGTGAGCTCCGAACCGACATAGATCATTGTGCAGGCAGATGCGCCGCCAACGACCAGGGCGGTGGACAGGGCTGCGGAAGCCGCCACAACACCCCATTTTTTCAGGTTCTTCATGGGTAATCCTCCTCTTCACATTGAAATACTTTCCCGAAATTACCCTTAGTTTAAAATCGCCGCATGTATTTGTCAATGTAAAAACTTGAATATTTAATCATTTTCTATTTTGTATAAATTTTCTATCCATCCCCATTTTTCATTTGCAATTTTGACGGATTGCCTCTCGAAAATGCAAGCATTTTCCAGATTTTTATGCGGCTCGTGCCGCCAAAAGGCGGCCACTCGCTGCATTTGCGCGGATAGACGAAACTCTGCCGAGGGCTTTCAGGCTTTTGTCTGGAAAGCAGGTTTCTCCACATTCAGATTCCTGTCCTTGCTATGATTCTTGGCCCCATTCCCCTAAATATGGATTTTTTCCCTCCAATCGCCTCACGGCCAACGCCCCGGCCCTCCCAAAGGGGAAGGCCAGGGCGTTTTTTGAATATAGCTGCGAATTTATCCAATTTCAGTCCCAATCATATTCAGGGGTGAGGAACAGCCCGGGACTCCCACAGGTTGATATAGCAGGCATTGTATAGGAAGGAGAGCTGCTTGACCTTCCCCTGAAAGAGGGTATTAAACGCGTTTTGATCCATGAGAGATTGGTCCGCCTGATTCCGCTTGATCTCAATCAAAGCGGAGGTGCAGCCGTCCCGGCGCATTTTCTCCAGGTTTAACAGCATCACCCCGGAATTAAAGTAGTCCCTGCCCCCGATCTCTCCGCCGATTCGCTGCCGCTCGTACAGCACCTGGGGCAGATCCTTCACCGCCGCCACATAGTGGTCCTCCAGGTCCGTCTCATAGAGCCAGATCAGGTTGTCCCTGACCAGGATATCCCCATCTAAATAGAGCACCTTATCCAGGTCCCCAAGCAGCTCCAGCAGCTTGAATTTCAACAGCGCCGTCTCCGTGGCCGCTAAGTACGTGGGGGAATCGCCCTGGTGCAGCCCGTCCAGCTCCCCCATATCCGCCGTTTCCACGGCGACTTTCACATTCTCCTGCCCTCCCCAGCTTGTTCCATCAGCCGGACGGCGGAGGCCGGGGTTCCAGCGGGCATGAAAACATAGATATGATAGGTATAGTCTTTCCTGCGGTTCTCAAGGACGGACGCGATGGCGACACACGTCGGCATCACATAGCCCGCATCCGCCACAAAGGCAATCTCGATGCGCTTCTCTCTCGGATTCATTGAAATATCCTCCCATTTATTTTTGTGTCACAAGCCGCCTTACGGCTGCTCTGTATGGTTTCACGCTCCCCTGGGCGGCATAGCTGCCCCGCATTTTTACGCCCTCCAGCAGCAGCCGTTTCCTGCTGGTCAACTGGCGCATTTTCCAGGCCAATTCCCTCTCATTGCCCGCAGGGAACAGGAGCTCCCTTCTGCCGCCATACAGGTACTGGAGGACAGGATCACCGCCTTGCCCAGCATGGCACCCTCCAAAGCCACCAGGGAGCAGGCGCACCGGATAACCGGCCCTGTCATATTCCTTCTGGAAATTGCCCGCCTTCATGGTCCAGACGTCCACCTGATATTGCAGCTCTGACAGGACCCGGGCCGGGTTCAGCAGGCTTCTGGGCGCCCCGGTATAGGTCATCTCATGGGAGACAAGCAAGATCTTCATAGCCCCATCTCCCGGTATGCCCTGCACACGTCCTCCGGCTTTCCCATCATACGCAGGTTCCCCTTTTCAATCCAAACCACCTTGGTGCAGTTTTCCAGGATGGTCCCCAGGCTGTGGGACACCATCAGCACCGTGGAGCCGCCGTGGATCATCTCCCGGATGCGGGCCAGGCTCTTCTTCCGGAAAAACTCATCCCCCACGCTGAGGATCTCGTCCAGGAGAGGAATTGGTGGCCGAGCTGAACAGCGTCCAAAAGATTGTCCCCGTCAGGTAATAGATGGGATAGTTGACAATGCTCCTTCGGAACATATAGGAGAAAGTCAACGTCATGACGACCATGGTCAGTAGCGGGTTCAACACGCTCCACAAAATGCCCAGATAGGACCGGGCGTATTTCCGCTTGATCTCACGGCCGGTCAGCTCC
>CAYLVH010000027.1:0-1938 GCA_964387095.1 uncultured Oscillospiraceae bacterium | reverse complement strand
GAAATATTGTTTTCTCGATGGTTTCGTCTGTCTTTCCATAGCTTCCTCATATAAATGGCGTATTTATAGATTCTCACATGATACAGGTTTTTGCGGACGTGCCCCCCAGCCCGGACGACGCTCCCCTCTTTTCAGGGGGAAGGACTTTGCCCGGCGGTAGTCCTCCTGGTTGATGGTGATGAGCTGATCGGTGCAGCGGGCCAGAAACCGTTCCGCCGTATAGTACAGCAGCCAGTTCCGCATGGGTGCCCCGTCATAGAAGTGGAACCCGTGGGCGGTATAGATCACATAGGGTCTTCTCCGGCTCAGGAGGGCGACCAGCCGGGCCACCACGCCCCTCTGCTCCAGGATTTCCGTCATCACAGCTTCCGCCATCTGCCCTCTGAAATCCGCCAGATAGCCGATTTGGTACCCGTGCAGATCGGAAAGGTACTCCGCCTGGTCCTCCTCAAGCACCAGCACGGCCACCTGGCTGAGTTCCTGCTCCTCCCAGGCTGTCACCTGGTTCACCGTCTGGTCCGCCTTGTTGACGGCAGCCAGCCCGTAAAGCATCGCCGCCGCCCCCAGGACCGCAGCGGACATGCACAGCAGGTTCAGCAGCCTTCTCCCCCGCGCCAGCCAGAGGAGCAGGGCGAAACCCACACAGACCCCGCCGCAGGCCGCCAGGTAGGTCTCCGGCAAAATCCCCATCTCACCAAGCCGCGTCCCCAACAGCGCCGCGCTCCCGGCGAAGACAGCCAAGACAATGTAGTTCATTCTTTTTAAAATCTTCATACCTCTTTTATTTTGCAAGTCCGTTCCCTCCAAAAGATCGATATAAACCGCACGTCTAAAGTAAGGTTCTGTTTTGTCATATGATACTATATGCTTTGACGGATTGCAGTCCAATTTTCCTGCAGAAATTCAGGTAAAATCACGATATTATGAGCTTTTTACCATAAAATGGAGGTGTTTCCCCCTTCCGCCGGGTGCTCGGGCAGGGAAATATAATTTGGAAGAATAGCATCTTTTTATACTTATCTTTTTATTATAGATATGAACTAGGTATGAACGAAGGCGCAAAAAAGGCGAAACCATGCCTGTTCCAGCACAGTTTCGCCTCATAATGCTCCGGGTATTCAGTTTTTCACGGAACAGATCTCAATCATGTCCTCCGTCACGTGGCAGGAGAAATGCCAAACCTCAACGCCATGGTCCTTCGCATACTGGAGCGCCTCCGCAAACTCCGGATCCCGCTCCGCATTGGGATGCACTTCGTCAATCCCTTCCATGGCGATGACAAAGGCGGTTATGCAGTGGTACCCTGCCTCCACGGCACCTGCCAGCTCCAATTCGTGCCGTTTCGCCCTGCTTGATTTGCTGTCCGGGAACAGGCCCTCCCCGTTGATTTCAAGGGTACAGCCCTTCACCTCCATCAGGTATTTCTCCTGGCCCTTCTCCATATAAAAGTCCAACCGGGAATTCCCGTATTTGTACTCCGGTTTGATAAAGGTATAATCCTGCTTTTCCAGCCATTCCAGCACAACCTTATTGGGAACTTGGCTGTCCAAATTCACCCATCCAAAATTTTGCTTGTACACAGAGATCAAATCGTACTGGGTTTTCCGATTCGGACCTTCCGCCTTCTGCAAGACCACGTGGGCGCCGGGGAGGAGCAGTTCCCCGCAGCGCCCGGTATTCTTCACATGGACGGTCTCCAGCTCGCCGTTAATCAAAACATGGGCGATAAACCGGTTGGGCCGGTCCTGAAAAACGCCATGCACCGTGTTTTCATATCTCATCGTATGCCACCAGTTGAATGAGCCTCCTGCCGCCAATGGAAATGGGCCAGGGGCGGGTAAAAATTATGAAAAAACGCCGGGCAAACCTTTTGTTTGTCCAGCGTCCTATGTTGGCACTACCGATCTTCCCGGGCCGTCGCCAGCCAAGTATTGTAGG